>JAISQP010000199.1 GCA_031274115.1 Synergistaceae bacterium | reverse complement strand
CAAGAGGCAACGGAGGTAGATAACGCTGGTTGAGCATGCAAGACGCCATATAACCCCATCCGACGTAAGGCTTCCGGAGGCGCCGGAGAGCGGTCTCGGAGCGTTCACTGAGGAGATCATGGACGGAATGCAGAAGATCAAGGCAGTCGCCGCGCTCGTGGAGTCAGCGATAGTATGGCGCGCGCAGCATATCGCATGGAACATCGACATCTATCGCGCGGAACCCCTTTTGTTTCGTCTGATTTTCAAGGAGGAATCGCAAAATCCTCATGCCATGGACCTCCTTGCCCGCATTTATTTTCAACAGAGCAAATACGAGAAGGCGAAGGATCTATGGAACCGGGCGAGCGAGCTGCAGCCCGGCAACCCAGCGCTCAAGAGAACCGCCGTCACGATGCAGAGCATCGCCAAATCGCCCTCAACCGCGCTCATACGCCACAGGATAGGCGTGGTAGCGAGAGGAGCGCTTCTGCTGGTTCTCCTCTGCCTCGCGGGCTGGGGCGGAGCCAAAGGTTACACTGCGCTGGAGAAGTGGGCGGAAGGTCCTCTGGCTGTTCAGAACCTCACCGGACGCTTCCACTACGAGTATGACTCGGTCATAAAGGATATGGTATATATCCCCGGTCCCTCGGCGTTAGCCGCGACGGAGACGATAACCCCGGCGGAAAGCCTCGAAGACGGAACCTACAGCATGGGATTCACGCGCAGAAAGGCCTCGGCGGGGCGGGATATCGGCCGAATAGAGGTCGTGGTCGAACGCTCCGGCAACTCTCTGAAGGCTTCAGGCAGAATACCGAATCTTTACGTCCGCTACCTCGTGGAACAAGCGCTCTGGGAGGTGCCGGGAGTAACCGAGGTCGATATAAGAGATCTCGCAATCGACCGCTCCTACAAGGTCAACAGAGGCGACAGTCTGTGGATAATAGCGAAAAAACTCTACGGAGAGGGTTCGGCGTGGACGCTTCTCGCAAAGGTCAACAACCTGGATAATCCGAATCTGCTCCGCGTAGGACAGGAGCTTTCGATTCCGCTGGGCGACGAGGTGCTGATCCCGGAGCGGAGATAATAATCCGCCGTTCGCGAACAGAGCGGTAAGCGCACATCAGACGATGGGACCGGGAAACCGGTCCCATCGTTGTTTTTTGTCCGCAAACTTCGCCCAATGCGGTCAGACCGGAACGCCGAACGTCGCTAGGATATCTCTCTAACCAAATAAGAGCTATTTCAGCTATTTTTCGGGTATTTTTATTCCTCGATGCCTATTGCAAAAAAAAGAAATTTGTTGTATAAGGTATGCTGATCAGACCACGGGAGGATATAAATATGGAGATGGCCTCTAAGGGAACCAGGAAGTTCGAGAAAGTGGTGAACTCGATAAAGAGCGCCATCGCGAAGGGGGAACTCGCTTACGGCGATCCGCTTCCGCCGGAGCGCAGGCTGATCGACGAGCTGGGAGTGAGCCGCAGTTCACTCCGCGAGGCTTTCAGCGTGCTGGAGCTCCTTGGGCTGATCGAGAGTCTGCCCGGCAAAGGACGCTTCGTCCGTCATCCGCAGAAGTTCACGGAGGGGACGGATAGTCCGCCGCTGGAGGGTTCCGCGGTGCTGGAGCTGATGGAGGCGCGCCGGATACTCGACCCGGCGATAGCGGGCGAGGCGTCTCGCAGATCGTCTCCGTCGGATATGACGAAGATCAAGCGGGTGATCTCCTCGACGCGCGCCAGCCTGGACGACCGCGCGCACAGGGCGCGGTCGGACTTCGACTTTCACCTGGCGCTGGCTGAGGCCACGCATAATTTTATCTTCGTCAACATTGTCAGGATGGAGTTCAATCTGATATTGGCCACTCACGAACTGATATACGGAGCGCTCGAGGACAAGAGCGCTTTTGTGAACGAGCATGAGAAGCTTTATGAGGCAATCCTGGACCACGATGTTGACCGGGCCTCGAAGGCGGCCGCAACACACATCGACAGGATATACAAGACCCTGCTCGGCGCTGTCGCCATGCAGGAGATGAAAGAAGACGGGAGGCGTCTCGCTTGAGGGAGAAAATAAGGAGAATGCTGCCGGAGATCGAATGGATAGCCGACAGGGAGCTTCAGGAGAAGGTGATCTCCAGCTACGAAGATGCGCTTACTGTGGGCGGATGGGCGCCGGAGGACATGGATAAAATTCCTTTCACCCTCCTTATCCCGGACTGCCCAGCGTCGTACCTGACTCACGTTCGCGGAGTGACCAGGATGGCGAAGTTCGCGATGGACGAGTTCAACTCGCTCTACTCGAAAGATGACGGGAAGTTCAGGATGGACAGCGACCTCCTGGTCGCGGGGGCGTTGCTTCACGACGTCGGTAAGCTGGTGGAGTACGAGAAGTCGCCGGATGGCGGGACGGTTAAGTCCCAGATGGGAAAGGACCTGCGCCACCCGTTCTCGGGAACTGTTATCGCGTTGCGCAACGGCTGCGGCTCCGCCATAGGGCACATAATCGCAAATCACGCCCACGAGGGGGACGGAACGCTCCGAAGCCCCGAAGGGGTGCTGGTGAATAAAGCCGATTTCATGAACTTCGAGGGGATCAAGAGCTTTTTGGGAATGAAGTAAACAGACCGCTCCGGGCGCGCCGAAGAGCGCTCCGGAATCCTGCTTCTTGAATGGGGAGGCGTTTATTCGCATGGGTAAGACAATGATCATGAAGATAATGGACAGGGCTTCAGGCAAAGAGGTCTCTGTCGGCGACAGGGTCTGGTGCGACATAGATCTGTCGACAGCGCGAGATTTCGGCGGCGCCAACTGTACGCTGCAGTTCGACGATATCACGGACAAGAAGGGACGCGTGTGGAACCCGGACAGGATAGCCTTCACCTTCGACCTCCAGGCGCCGTCGCACTCCGAGAAGGTATCGAACAACCAGAAGATAATCAGGGAGTTCGCGAAGCGCCAGGGGATCACGAAGGTGTTTGACATCAACTGGGGGATAGGCCAGCACGTGATGCTCGAAAACGGCCTTGTAAAGCCGGGAGACGTCATCCTTGGCACGGACAGCCACATGAACCTTCTCGGCGCCGTGGCGGCCTTCGCGACCGGAGTGGGGAACACGGACATCGCGGCGTCCTGGCTCAACGGTACAAATTGGTTTCGCGTGCCGGAGACGATGAAGATCGAGGTCACGGGCGAGTTCGGCTGCGGGGTGTACATGCGCGACCTGCTGACGCTCCTCGTGGGGGACCTCGGCGCCGGAGGCATGGACTTCCTCGCGGTGGAGTTCTCGGGCGGCATGATAGAGAGAAGCTCGCTAGCCGATCGCATCACGCTCTGCTCCATGGTCACGGAGATGAGCGGGAAGATCGGCCTGATCCTGCCTAACGGGCCGGTGCTCGACTGGCTCGCTGAGCGCGCCGGGGATGACGTCAGGGATCGCGTCGCGGCGATCGCGCCGGACGCCGACGCGCCCTACTGCGAGGTCCGTAAGTACGACGTCTCGAAGCTAGAGCCGATGGTCTCCTGTCCCGACGCGCCGGATAACGTAAAGACCGTCCGCGGCGTCGCGGGGACGCCGGTAGACCAGGTCCACATCGGAAGCTGTTCCAACGGACGCTTTGAGGACATCGCCACTGCTTTTGACGTGCTGAAGAAAGGCGGCTTCAGCGTATCGCCGTCCGTTAGAACCATCATCACTCCCGCGACGAGGGAGGTCATGGCCAGGTGCGCGAAGGAGGGCTTCATCGAGAAGTTCCTGGAAGCCGGCGTGGTGTTCACGAACCCGACCTGCTCCCTCTGCACCGCGGAACACTACGGCGCGCTGCCATCCGGCGACGTCGGCTGTTCGACCACGAACCGCAACTTTATAGGCAAAGTCGGCAAGGGCAGCCACACGTATCTGTTGAGCCCCGCGTCGGCGATGGCGACCGCCATTAACGGCGTCATTACCGATCCCCGCGATATTCTCTGTAAAGATTTATAGAAATCCGTTGACGCTGGCAATAGGGAGGGCGAAAAGATGAGTGAAATTCTGAAAGGCCGCGCATGGGTATTCGGTGACGACGTGGACACCGACCTCATATATCACAATAAATACCTCGCCGAGACAGACCCGAAGAACATGCCGCAGTACGCGTTCGAGTATTACCCCGGCAAGGAAAGCTTCGCTAAGGAGGTCAGGCGGGGAGATTTCGTCGTCGCGGGCAAGAACTTCGGGTGCGGGTCGAGCCGCGAGCACGCGGTTTACTGCCTCAAGGAAGCGGGGGTTCCGGTGATACTCGCCGAGACATGCTCCAGGATATATTACCGGAACGCCATTAACAACGGCTATCCCGTGTTATTTGTAAAAGGGCTCTCCGAAGCCGTCAAATCCGGGAAGATCAAAGACGGCGACAGCCTCGAGGTCGAGCTGGAGACGGGCTCGATCAGGGACGCCGAGAGCGGAGCGTTCTTCCACGGCGACGCGGTGAGCGACCTGGAGCGGGACATAATGAACGCGGGCGGACTGATCAACTATCTCAAAGCACAGAAGAGCGGGTGAGGATTATGGGGTATACGTTTGCTGAAAAAGCGCTTGGCAAGGCGGCGGGACATCCGGTGAAGGCGAACGAGGTGGTCACGGTCGAGCCGGATTTCTGCATGAGCCACGACAACACGGGCCCGATATCGCGTACGTTCAGGAAGATTGGCGTGAAGAACGTGTGGAAACCGGACCGGCTCGTGGTGATACTCGATCACGGCGTGCCGGCGCCTTCGAGCGACCACGCCGTGAACCACAAAGAAGCGCGCGAGTTCATGGCGGAGCAGGGCGCGCCTCACTTCTTCGACGTCACCAGCGCCGGCGGGGTCTGCCACCAGAAGTTTTCTGAGGAGGGCTTCGCCCTTCCCGGGCTGGTCGTCATAGGCAGCGACAGTCACACATGCACCTATGGGGCGTTCGGAACGTTCGCGGTCGGCATAGGCCGCACGGAGATGGCGGCTGCGTGGGCGACCGGAAAAATATGGCTCAAGGTCCCCGAGAGCATGAAGATCAACGTGACCGGCAGCTTCAAAAAGGGAGTGGCCGCGAAGGACTTCATACTGAAGGTAATGGGCGACGTCAGGTCCGACGGCGCCGACTACATGAGCGTCGAGTTTCACGGAAGCGGCGTCGCGGAGATGAGTATCGCGGACCGCATGACGCTCTGCAACCTCGGCGTAGAGATGGGCGCTAAAAACGCCGTCTGTCCGCCGGACGGGAAGGTGCTGGACTACATAAAGGGGAGGGAGAAATCCCCGGCATGGGAGGCGCTCTGGGCGGACGCGGACGCAAGCTACGTCAGGGAGACGGCCTATGACCTCGGCGACATAGAGCCCGGCGTCGCCAAGCCTCACACTGTCGACAACTACGCGCCGATAGGCGAGGTTAAAGGAACGAAGATTCATCAAGCCTTCATAGGGAGTTGCACAAACGGGAGAATCGAGGATCTGCGCGCCGCTGCGAAGATACTGCGCGGCAAAAAGACCGCGGTCCGCACGATAGTGATACCGGCCTCGTGGAACATCTATCGCGAAGCAATGCGCGACGGCACGCTGGATACGCTGCTCGACGCGGGGTGCATAGTCTGCAACTCGGGCTGCGGACCATGTCTGGGCGCGCACATGGGCACTCTCGCCCCCGGAGAGGTATGCGTCAGCACCGCGAACCGCAACTTCAAAGGCCGAATGGGCAACAGCGAGAGCTTCATATATCTGGCGAGCCCTTATACCGCGGCGGTTAGCGCAATCAGAGGCGAGATCGCCGATCCGAGGGAGGCGTTGTAGTTGAAGATAAAGGGCAGAGTGTGGAAGTACGGCGACGACGTAAACACCGACGTCATCTTCCCCGGCAAATACACGTATACGATTAAGGAGCGCTCCGAAATGGGTCTGCACGCGCTCGAGGACCTCGACCCGGAGTTCTCGAAGAACGCGAAGCCGGGCGACATAATAGTCGCCGGCAAGAACTGGGGCTGCGGCTCCAGCCGAGAACAGGCCGCGATCTGCCTCAAGGAGCGCGGGGTCGGCGCCGTCATCGCGAAGAGTTTCGCGCGCATACACTACCGCAACTGTCTCAACGAGGGTCTGCCCATAATCATAAGCTCCGAGGCGCAGAGCCTGGTCTCGAATGGCGACGAGATAGAGATCGACTTCGACAGCGGCGAGATAACGGCAGGAGGCCGCAAGGTAAAGTTCCCTCCATACCCGGAGTTCGTGCAGGGGCTGGTAAACGATGGCGGGCTGATTCCGCACGTAAAAAAATCGTTAGGATTGTCCTGAACCATGGATGCGTGCATTTTATTTTTACATAAGTAATTTTATCAATATGTTGGTTCATGTTATGTTAAAATCCCTTCATTAAATACGTTACCGGAGGGAATAGCATGAAAGAACGCAAACTTTCGCAAAAGGACGCCCGAGGCAAGGCCGAGAAGCTGCTGTCGGACACGAAGACGGTTTTTCTCGCATCGAACGGAAGCCATGGGCATCCCAACTTAAGAGCGATGGCGCCCCTCTCCTTCGAAGGCGTGGAGAATTTGTGGTTTGCCACATCCCTGGAGTCGAGCAAGATCCTGGAGCTGATTAAGGACAGCAAGGCGG
>JAISQP010000165.1 GCA_031274115.1 Synergistaceae bacterium | reverse complement strand
CTTGTACCCCGTGCCGTGATAGAGCACGACGCCGAACGGGTCGATCACCATCGAGTTCCCGCCGTACCGGGTCCCCGACGTCCCCACCCTGTTGCACGCTACGATGTACGTCATGTTCTCGATGGCCCTCGCCCGCAGCAGCGCGACCCAGTGGTCGATGCGCTTCTCCGGCCACTGAGCGGACAAAAAGAGCGCCTTTGCGCCGTCGACAGCGTACCTGCGCAGGAACTCGCAAAAGCGCAGATCATAGCAGATGACGCATCCGGCGGTCGTCCCCTCGATATCAAAGAGACAGCGCGAGTTTCCACCCTCAAGGTGCAGCGGCTCGTCCATCAAAGGGAAGAGGTGGACCTTGTCGTACCAGGCGACGAGATTGCCGTTGGCGTCGACGACCTGAGCCCTGTTGACGAAGCCGCTCTCCGTCCTGGCGAGGACCGAGCCTCCCGCAAACCAGACCCCATACCACCTCGCGAGCCCGGCGAGAAACGCCAGGGCCTCGCTCCCCTCGTCGTCAGCCAGCTCCTCCTTGCGCGAGAGGGCGTATCCGACGTCCCACATCTCCGGCAGGACGATCAACGTCGTCATCCCTCTGGTGTCGGGACAGTGTTCCGCCATCCACTCGCGCACCCTCCGCTGATTCCCGGCCCGGTCCCCTGTCAAAACGTCAATCTGTGCTATCCCAACGCTCAGCAATCGAAACTCCCCCTCCGCAATAAAAAAACCGACGGCCTCCTCATTGATCTGCGGAACATCCGACGCTACGCGTTGGAGCGCCTCTTTCTGATGCGGTTGAGATACTCCGTCAGCTTCCGGGGAGATGTGTTCAGGACCAGCTCCTTCGGGAAGTTTACCCTCTTTAAAATATCGAGGACGTTGGAGAAAGATCCGACGTCGAAGCTTATGTGCGCGTCGCTGCCGCAGACGACGGGGATATCCATGTCCCGGCACAGCGCCGCGATTTCCACGCAGTTCTCCATGCTCCCCGCCCGAACGTTGGCGGAGTTGTTGTTTATCTCCAGCAGCTTGCCGTGCTTCTTCGCAAAAGCCGCAACCTCCTGGGCGTCGATCTGAAAGACCGGGTTCCCGGGGTGCGAGATGGCGTCCACCAGCGGGTTCGCGATAACTTGCAGGAGCGCCCGCGTATTTGAGGCGACATCGCCGCATGGGCGCAAGACCACGTCGTGAAAGCCGGCCATGACAAAATCGAGGGGTTCCAAGCTGCTGTCCGGCATGTCGATGTTTCCGTCATAATCAATTATGTTGGCCTCGACCCCTCGGAGAATTTTCACGCCGGAGATCGCATCCGGCAGCGAAAAAAGGCTGGAAAAATAAAGCAAAATGGGCGCCCCTCGCATGGCCGGCCCATGATCGGTGATCGCTATCATCTTGAGGTTTTTTTTCGCGGCGGCGTCCGCCAGCTCCTGAACGGTGCTGAACGCGTGACCGCTCGCGATCGTGTGGGTATGAGTGTCTACCGTCAGTTTCAACTCGATTCTCCTTCCGCGTTTCAGTCACATTATACGTAAGGCGTCGCCGGAAATCAAACGACGGGGTAATATATTGTTCATGAAAGAGGAAAAGTTCGTCAAAAAAATATTAGACGCGGGCGGGCGCGTCTACGTCGCCGGAGGGTGGGTGAGGGACCGCGTGCTCGGCAGGGTCCCCCGCGACAAGGATTATGTCATCACCGGCCTTACCGAGGAAATTTTCAGCAAGGTCTTCCCCCGCTCGTTTTCGATCGGGAGAAAGTTTCCGGTCTATCGCGCGCTGATAGACGGCGTACACTGCGACGTGGCGTTCGCGAGAAGCGAGACGAAGAGCGGCCGCGGCCACGGAGGCTTTGACGTCTCCTTTTCGCCGCTCTCCACGATCGAGGACGACCTATACCGGAGGGACACGACGATCAACGCCATGGCGCTGGATCTGCGCACTGGAGAGCTGATAGACCCGTACGGCGGAGAGCATGACGCGCGCAATCGCGTGATCAAGGCGGTGTCGGAACATTTCGCGGACGACCCTGTCAGAGCGTTGCGCGCCGCGCGGCAGGCCGCGGCCTTCGGCTTTCGCATCGATCCGGGCGCCTTGGGCTTGATGAAGGCCTGCCGGGAGGAGCTCAAAGGCGAGCCCGGAGAGCGTCTCGTGAAGGAACTGACGATGGCGCTTGCGTGCGAGAAGCCGTCGATTTTTTTCATAAATCTCCTGGGGGCCGGCATCCTGGACGTCGCCTTCCCGCAGATATACGCGCTCGCAGGAGCGCGGGACGCCTTCGTCCATGCGATGGAGGTCCTGGACAGGACATCCGCTCTATCCGGGAGGATCGAGGTGCGTTTTGCCGCCCTGGCCCGCGATATCGGCAAGGCGCTCAGCTCTGAGGAACTCCGGCCGCGCCGTTACGGACAAGACGAGCGAGGACGCGAAGCCCTCAGGATATGGAACGCGGCCGCGACGCTGCCAAAGCGCTGGATAAAGTGCGCTCTATTCGTGATGAGCGAGCACACGAGGGTTTGGAATATCAAAAAGCCTGGGAAGATAGCTGACCTGCTGGAGAGACTGAGCCGCCACCCCGTCGGCGTCGACGGCTTCAAGGCGATAGTCGTGGCCGACCGCGGGAAAGCCCCGTATTTGCTGGAAAACTACGCGAGGTTAATGGAGGCGATGGAGTCGGTAAAATCCTCCGACGCTCCCCCCGGCCTTGCCGGGGAGGATATGGGCAAATGGATGAGGGCGCGCCGGGCCGAGGCCGTCGCCGGCGTCCTCGGGCGGAAGGCGCCCCA
>JAISQP010000122.1 GCA_031274115.1 Synergistaceae bacterium | reverse complement strand
AGGATTGCGAAGGAGGCCGGAGCGCGGCGGCAGTCGCGAATCCGCGCCGCACGGGCCTGCCTGCCTGCCTGCCTGCCTGCCTGCCTGCCTGCCTGCCTGCCTGCCTGCCTGCCTGCCTGCCTGCCTGCCTGCCTGCGAAGATTGTCGCCTGCAATAAATCACTGACATCAGTAAAAACCACTAACATCATCTCCAATTCAAGGTCTGATATTTAATTTAATCCAACTTTATCATGAATATAAATTATTTTCAACAAATCAACGCGCGGGCGCACGTCAAAAACCGCGAAGCTATTTAAAAGCGCTCGCGGCGATTAATCAGCTCACCTCAAAAAAACCCCCGAAAAGACGCTATAATTTAACTGAGGGAAACGACGGTGAATTTCTGGAGTGGAGGCGAGACCGCATGGCTAAGAGGGGAAGGAAAAAAGAAGCGAGGCGGCTGTTGCCGTTGAAGAGCGATATAGTCTTCAAAATTGTCTTCGGAGATTACCGCAACAGCG
This sequence comes from Synergistaceae bacterium, assembly GCA_031274115.1. Next base: position 14,029 of record JAISQP010000122.1, on the reverse strand, counting down.
ACATACTGCGCGCGTTCCTCATTGCGGCTCTGGATATTCCGGAGGAGGAGTACGACGCCATAGAGATTCTCGACCCTCACCTGGAGCGCGACTACCCTGACGACAAGCTCGGCGTTCTCGACGTGAGGATCAGGACGAAACTCGGCAAACTCATAAATGTCGAAATACAGTTGCACGAGTTCTCATTTATGCCGGAGAGGATCACCTTCTACGCGTGCAGGAACCTGACGACGCAAATTTCGCCGGGCCAGTCCTACGACGAGGTTCAAAAGACCATAAGCATAGTGATCCTCGGCTACGATCTCATTCAGAACAGCCCAAGCTACCATCACAGGTTCAGGCTGTACGACGCCGGGAACGGCGTTCTGTTTACGGACGCGATCGAAATCAACTGCCTCGAACTGAAAAAACTGCCTGATGCCGAGAGCCCGGACGCCAAAGAGGAGCAGCTCTTGAACTGGCTCAGGCTGATACGGGCTGAGAGAGAGGAGGAGTTTGACATGCTGGAGACCAAGACGCCGGAAATGCGGAAGACAGTCGGGATATTGAAAAAACTCTCCGCTGATGAGAGGACCAGAATGCTGTACGAGGATAGAGAGCGAGCCCGCATGGACGAGCTCGCAAAAATGCGCGGCTCATATTCCAAAGGGCGGGAAGAGGGACGAGAGGAAGGGCGGGAGGAAGGGCGGCAAGAAGAACGAGTCGAAGTGGCCCAAAACATGCTCTCTATGGGGATAGATCCGGAAACCGTCGCCAAAGCGTCCGGGCTGGCGCTTGAAAAAATACAGGAACTCGCGGAGCGGACGCAATAAAACTATATAACGGGGTCAAGGGGACTGAGTCCCCTTGCGGGCGCGGGCAGAGCCCGCGGTCTTGACTTATCGCTTTATGCCTTTCAGGCCGCCGGAGACGAAGTTCGTAAGTATGTTTGTCTCGAAGGAGTAGGCGATATTTTCTTTTTCGCGTTCTCTCTTGAGGGCCAGGTCGATCAGTCTGTCGAGAAGTTCGCTGTAGGGAATTCCGACGGGGGTCCACAGGTAGAAGGAGAGCGAGCCGGGGATGGTGTTTATCTCGTTTACCCATATCTCGCCGCTTTTTCCGTCCATGAGGAAGTCGATCCTGGAGACTCCGCCGCAGCCCAGCGACTGGAACGTCCTTACGGCGAGGTCTCTTATGGTCTCCCTCGTCTCCGGCGCGAGTTCAGCAGGGAGCTTGCGCTTGGCGGCGCTCATTCCCTTTGCCCCGGACTTGCCGCCGGATATGTACTTATCCTCGTAACTCAATATCTCAGCGGTGTTGACGGGCTCCTCGCACTCCGACGCGATCGCGGACTCACAGTCGCCCAGGACGGCGCAGTTTATCTCCCTCAAATTCGGAACGGCCCGCTCGGCTAAAGCCGTGTCGGCGTATAAAAAGGCGTAGCTGAACGCCTCTTTCAGCTCCTCGCCGTTCGACGCGAGTTTTATCCCGATGCTGGAGCCGAGGTTGACCGGCTTCACGATCATGGGGTAGGGAATCGCCTCCTCGGCGGACCGGATCGCGCCCGGAACGTCTTTGAAGTAGGACTTAACGGAGATTCTGACGCAATCGAGCACTGGGATGCGGTTATCCTTCAATATAGTCTTCATTATATATTTATCCATCCCGACAGCCGACGCGGTCACGTCGCACCCGACAAAGGGGATGGAGAGCGTCCTGAAAAAGCCCTGCAGCGCGCCGTCCTCGACGTTCGTCCCGTGGACGATCGGGAAGGCGACGTCTATCGCGCTGTGAACGGATTTCGCGAAGCGCTTCACTGGGTAGTTCACCAGCAGGAGCCGGCCGCCCTCCGCCGCGCAGACGACCCTCCGGCTCTTTTTGAGGAGCGCCGGGATATCCCTGTACGACTCTATCTCCCCAAGCGCGGCGCCCGTGTACATGCCGCCGTCTCTGGCGCAGTATATCGGCTCGATCTCGTACTTCGAGCTGTCGAAGGATTTAATCGCCTGAATCGCTGAGATTATCGAAACCTCGTGCTCCACGCTCCTGCCGCCGAAAAAGACTCCAACCCTTATTTTTCCAGAAGACATCTTATCATTCCCCGATCAGTAGTTGTCCGGCAAATCGTTCTCGATCAAGACCACTTTTCTGGCGCCGCCGGAGCGCAGCGCGGCGATTCTCTCGAAGGCCCGCCCGACGTCCGGCGCTATGTATATCTTTTCTTCGGGGAAGGCGGCGTCCCTCAACCCGGCAAGCACGCTTCCCGTCCCCCGCTCCCCCACCAGGGCCACGTAGTCGCATATCGCTCCGGCCTGCGCTCCGAACCTTCGATTGTACATGTCGCCGGACGCTCCAAGCTCGACCATGCCCGGCGTAATCAGTATCTTAAAGCCGTCGAACATCCCAAGAACCTCCAGCGCGGCCTTCGCCCCGCTCTCGTTGGAGTTGTACGCGTCGTCGATGATTATTATATCTTTTCGGTCGATCAGCTGCAATCTGTGAGGCACGGCTTCGAGGCGGCGGACGCAGACGCCGATGTCCCCGGCGCTCACCCCGAGGCGGTCCGCAACGGCGATGGCGGCTGTTATGTTCGAGACGTTGTGCCTACCGATAAGCTTCGTCTCGAAACGGCCCTCATAGCCCCCGGGGAAAGCGACGGAGAAGGACGAACCGGCGCTGGAGACCTCTATCTCGCGGGCGTTATAGTCTCCCCCGCCCGACGCGGAGTAAAAGACAGTCTCTTTGCGGCTCTCCTGTCCTCTTATGTGCTCGTTGTCGAAGTTCAAAAAAAGTATGCCGTCGTCAGGCAGCGCGTCCGCGAGCTCGAATTTGGTCTCGATTATGTTTTCGATCGACCCGAAGGACTCCAGGTGCTGGGGCCCTATCGAGGTTATCACGCCGTACCTGGGCTTTACGATGTCGCATATCTCCTTTATGTCCCCGGCCTGTCTCGCCCCCATCTCGCATACAAAGACATCGTGAACGGGCTTCAGGAGAGTCCGTATCGTCTTTACAACGCCAAGCGCGGTGTTGTAATTTCCGGGGGTCATGAGCACGTTGTACTTCGGCGAGAGGAGCTTTTGCAGAAAATATTTCGTGCTGGTCTTTCCGTAACTTCCGGTGACGCCTATCACCACCAGCCCCGGCATACTTCGGATGATCCGCCGCGCGTCGTTCACGTACCAGCTGCTGACGGCCCTCTCGACAGGAGAGTTTATCGCGTTCGAAAGTAACGCAAGAAGCGGGGTCGCGAGGAGGGCGAGGGCAAGGATCGCGGGCTGAGCCGCGCCGGCGGAGAGCGAGCCGGCCGCGATCCCGACGGCTAACGCGCCGTTTGTGACGAGCATTCTCTTCATTCTGTTCGTAAAGACGAGCGGTTTCTTTGCCTTCCGGGGCCTGTTCAAATATAACTGGAGAGCGTAGAACAAAACCGACAGGATAACGGCGGCGGACGGCGCGGCGAGGGAGGCGGCGAGGGCGGCGAGGGCCGGCGCGTGACGCGGAAGCCAGTCCCTCTGGAAGTTCCTCCCGAGCCACGCGAGGTGCTCGCGCGGCTTGTAGGAGTTGAGCTGAAACATGTGATAGTCATGGAGCGCCGTCATGGCGCAGCAGACCAGGAAGGCGGCGGCGAGGGAGACGCCGGACGCCGTCGTCACGCCGGACGCCTCTCTATGTTCAGGAAGGAGTCCAGCACTCTGCCGAAGGTATAGCTCTGATCCAGGAACGAAAAGTGTCCGGCGTTTTCGAGAACGACGAGGCCGGCGTCGGGGATGAGCTTCTCCATCGTCCTTGCGTCGCGAAGCGGCGTTTCCGTGTCGTTCTCGCCCCACACCAGAAGCGTAGGGCATCGCATATCCGGCAGACATGGAGCGAGGTCCTCCCCGACGATTTTAACGAGACACTCCCTCATGCGGGGCGAGGCGTTTCTGTAGTCGGATGAACCGTTTCTCTCCCTCCACGACTCGATCAGGCGGGGAAATTTTTTTTGTACGGCGTTCGCCGAGAGCAGCAGTTTGCCGGCCTTGTAGAGCTTAGCCTTTGCCCTCTGTCTCAGGCTCCTCCTCGGGAGGACGCCCGCGCTGTCTATCAGAACCGCTTTGCTGACGGAAAGCCGTTCGTCGCGTCTCGCGGCGAGCTTTATCGTTATCCTGCCGCCGAAGGAGTGGCCGATTGAAATGACGCCCGACACCCCGAGCTCCGTCAGGAAATCGACGACAAAATCGGCGTAGTCGTCCACAGACCAGCCGCGCGGCGGCTCGTCGCTCCCGCCGAAACCGGGCAGATCCAAAGCCACCGCGCGGCAGTATCCGCTAAGCCCATCGATGAAATTGCGGAACACGGAAAAATCAGACCCCCAGCCATGCAAAAACAGCACGGCCTCCCCCGACCCCTCGTCGCAATAATTTATCTTCAAGCCATTTACGCGCATTATCTTTTCTGCCTCACAGAATACCCCACTCGCTGAATTATATCACAGGGTATCGCGCCGGTTATTCAAAATCCCTTTCGCTTCCGCGCTGCTCCGGACCTAGAATGTTTACGGCCGCGTGAGGCGCGGGCGCCAAACTCTTTGGATCTACTCCGTCCGCCGTGATCTCGTCTGGGGAGGCGCCAGAGACGGAACCCGGAACCCGATAAGCGCGTATGTCCACCGCCTCTATCGGTTCCTCGTCCGGGACGTCGAGCTGCGGTATCCACCCGTATGGGATCCGGTAAGCGCGATAGACCATGTTCTGGGTTCCGCCGAGAGAATTCGAGTAGTAGGGGTTTATATACTCCCACACCGTTTTATGTTCCGGCGTTACCTCGAATATACGGCCGTCCGAGCCTTCGGTTATCAGAGTGTTGCCGTTCGGCAGACGCTGAGCGGAGCTGACGTAAGGGCTGTAAAAGCGAAACGCGTCGGAGAACCCGGCGTTTCGCGCGGTGTACTCCCACACTACCTCCAGCGTCACCGGGTTAAATTCGATGACTCGCGAGTGATCACGGTGCATGTTGTTCTGCCCGAGCTTCGACGTCCCGTTGGGCCTGCCGTAGCCGCCCCACCCTCCGTTGTCGAACGTCAGAAGGTTGCCCTCGCCCGGAAGCCCTCTGGGGATCATGTGCAGGTGGTGCTGCCCGATGATCCATCCGAGCCGGCCGACGGACTCGCTCTCTCTGAAGTCAGGCCCTATCCGCCATACGATATTTCCCGTCTTTTTGCTGGTGATAGCCAGAATATTTGCGTTCCTGGCGTCCCATATAAGATTGTCCGGGTGGAATCGCCCGTCTCCGGCGTCGTACCATTTGTTCGGCCCAAGGGTTGACAGAGAGTTAATGTGAAGCCAGTCGCCCCGCCCAGCGGTCACGACCGACGGGCTGCGAAAGAGAGTGTTTTTAGCCTCCTCGTCGAAACCGAGTTCGCTGAAATGCTCGTTAGCCCGCCAGTCCCACACAATCTCGCCGTCCCACGTCACTTCGATGAACCTGTCGTCGAGCAGTGGTTTGTCGGATATCTTCGGGTTGCTCACGTCCTCGTGAACCAGTATGAGCGTACTGCCGCCGTCGACCGACGGAGACGACAGGGGGGAGTAATAGCCGACCGACGACCCCTCCCTCTGATAGTCGTGATGCTGCCTCGCCGCGTATCCAGCCTTGCGGTCAGGGTCCTCGATAAATTCGTTTTTTTCGAATTTCCAGACTATCTTTCCGTTCCAATCCACCTGCAGCAGCGCCAGATGATCCTGAAAACCGTATTTGGGGTTCCTTGCGCCCGGCGAGCCGAAGACATAACCGCCGGGCAGTATCTTGTTGGGAAAACCGAACAGCCCGGCCCATAGCTGCACCTCGTTGCCCCGCATGTCGATAAGGAGCGCGCCCTTCGCCGATGGGAATACCGTGTATCCGCTGTACGCCTCGTCCGCGTTGTAGTACGTAGTTCCTGTAGGGTATATGCGCGGATGTCCCATTTTATCAATCCTGCTTGTAAGTCACGCGATCCGGAAAAGCGCCTTTCAGCGCGTCTGTGTCAACGTAGTCCCGCACCTGGTACGCCTTTTTGATGAGGCCGGAATCATAAGCCCATTTGTTGATGCCGTTCAGAGCGTCCAGATCCTCCTGCGAGAAGCCTATGCCGATGTCGTAGATTTTAATGTTCACCAACACCTGATCCTTTGGCGCGTTTATGGCTTTATTTACGATCTCGGCTGTTTCCTCCGGGTGATCCGCAATGTACCTCAATATCTCATCGGCCGCCTTTATGTAATTTGTGACAGCCTCTTTGTTCTCGTCCAGGAATTTTTGCGTTGACAAGAGAAGCGTGATAGTAGGCGCGTTTATCGTCGCGAGGTCGGCTATTTGCCTGACGCCCGGCGTCTCTCGCAAAAGCCCGACGGCTTTTCCGGCGGCCCACATTCCAGTGGCCTTGCCCGTCTGGACCAGCGCCACCCCCTCCTGATAGCTGCTGACCGGCAGAAGTCTGACGGACTTGGGGGCAACCCCATTCTGCTCGAGAAGCTGGGCGACCCAGAATTCGTCGACAGAGCCCTTGCGAAGGGTTATCGACTTGTTTGCGAGGTCAGCCGGGGACTTTACCGCGTCGTCTTTGACGAAAAACCTCTGGCTGTCCGGCAAAGATTTCGCGAATCGCGTGAAAATCCGAAGGTCGCTCTTCCCGGTGGTTCCGATGCGGTTTAACACCGCGAAGTCGGCTGCCTGCCCTAAATCCAACTGCCCGAAGGCGAGCGCGTCGATTGTGTTGATTCCCGCCGAAAAAGTTTGATCCCTGACGTCCAGTCCGTATCTGTCGAAAATCCCAAGCTCCCTGCCAACGGGCGGAATGTAAGACGTGACCATGTCCGCCATCACTCCGACCCGTATAGTGACATTTGACTCGCCCACTCCGACAGACACTCCTATCACTGCCGCCAGTACCGCCATTACCGTCGCAATTCTCGCGAATGCTCTCATTATGCTCTGACTCTCCCTCGTGTAATAAAAATTTTTTTTGCGAAAAAACAGATGTCCCGCCTCACTCAAAATCTCTTTCACCACCGCGCTGTTCCTGACACAGCAGACTTACCGACGCGCGCCGGGCTGGTCTGAGTCCATCCGGGTCGACACCGCTCACATTCACCTCGTTGTCAGGACAAGCATCTGAAATCGAGCCGGGAACCCTGTAGCTTCGTATGTCCGGGGGCTCTATAGGTTCCTCCCGCGGAATGTCGAGCTGGGGTATCCATTCGTATGGGATCCGGTAAGCGCGATAGACCATGTTGTTCACCCCCCGAGCCACACCCGCCAGATGTCGCGTGTAGTACGGATTTATATATTCCCATACGGTCTTGTGCGACCGGGTGACCTCGAATATGCGGCCATCCGATCCCTCTGTTATGAGAGTATTGCCGTTTGGCAGGCGCTGGGCCGAGCTGACGTAAGGGCTGTAAAACCGAAACCCGTCGTAATACCCGGCGTTTCGGGAGGTGTACTCCCACACCACGTCAAGCGAGATCGGGTCGAACTCGATCACCCTCGTATAGTCGCGGTGGGCGCTGGTCTTCACATCCGTCGACGTACCGTTTTTCAGCCCATAGCCGCCGAGCGATCCATTGTCGAACACCAGCAGGTTCCCTTCACCAGGAAGTCCTCGCGGGATCATGTGAAAGTGGTGCTGCCCCACGATCCAGCCGAGCCTCTCGACATGCGCGTTTTCCCTGAAGTTGGGCCCTACGCGCCATACGATACGTCCAGTCTTTTTGCTGGTGATGGCTAAAATATTGGCGTTTCTGGCGTCCCATATAATATTATCCGGGTGGAATCGCTCGTCTCCGGCGTCAAACCATTTATTCGGGCCCAGCGTCGAGAGCGAGTTCATGTGCAGCCAGTCGCCCTGTCCGGTGTTCACCACTGCCGGACTGCGAAATAGAACGTTCCTCGCTTCCTCGTCAAAGCCAAGTTCGTCAAAGTGCTCGCTCGCGACCCAGTCCCAAACTATGCCGCCCTCCCAGCCGACCTCTATGAACCTGTCGTCGAGCAGCGGTTTGTCGGATATCCGAGGGTTCTTCGAATCTTTATGAACGAGCAGCAGCGTGTTACCGCCGTCAACCCTGGGGGACGAACCCGGAGAGTAGTATCCCACGGACGAGCCCTCCCGTTGATAGTCGTGGTGCTGCCTCGCAATATACCCCGGTTTGCCGCCCGGATCCGCTATATATTCATTTTTATCGAACTTCCAGACGACCTTGCCGTTCCAGTCGACCTGAATCAGGGCCAACTGTTCGAGATGAGCGCGTTTCGGGTCCCGAACCCCAGGAGACCCCAATATGTAACCGCCGGGCAGAATTTTATTCGGATACCCGAACAGCCCGGCCCATAGCTGAACCTCGTTGCCCCGCATGTCGATAAGGAGCGCGCCCTTCGCCGATGGGAATACCGTGTATCCGCTGTACGCCTCGTCCGCGTTGTAGTACGTAGTTCCTGTAGGATATATGCGCGGATGTCCCATTTCAGCCCCGCTTACTCGCCCGAATCGACGACGCAGAAGTTCGAGAGCTCCGCGCCGCCAGACGCGCCGACCTCCAGGAAGGGATCGTCGACGAGTTTCGACACGAACGGCTCCAGCCCCTCCACACGGGTCACCTTGCCGCCGGGACCGGGAGGAGCGCCTGGAACCCGAAACCTCGTGACGTTCTGCGGCGGCACGGAAATTTCCTCGGGGCGCCCGAGCTGGGGGACCCACTCATAGGGCACGCGATACGCACGATAGACCCAGTTGTCGACCGACTCCTTCGATTTTCCGTCAGCGGTGATCCGGAAATAAGGCGAGACATATTCCCACACTGTTTTATGTTCGGGCGTCACCTCGAATATTCGCCCGTCGGCGCCCTCTGTGATTAGAGTGTTGCCGTTTGGCAGCCTTTGGGCGGAGCTGATGAAGGGCGAGTAGAACTTGTACGAGTCGAGAGGCTGAATATGCCCGGCTTCGGTCGGTGTGTACCGCCAGACGACCCCGAGAGTCACCGGGTCGAACTCCAGCACCCTCGAATAATCGCGCCTCTGGTTGGCTGTGCCGTACTTCGAAATGCCGTTCGGCGCGCCGTATCCGGCCCATCCTCCGTTGTCGAACACGAGGAAATTGCCCTCGCCCGGCAGACCGCGCTGTATCATGTGCGGATGGTGGGGACCTATTATCCAGCCGAGTTCGCCCGAGTTTTCAATTTTATCGAAATCCGGCCCGAGCCTCCATACAACCTTCCCCGTTTTTCTGCTTATGACGCCGATGATATTGGCGTTCCTGGCGCTCCAGACGATATTGTCCGGGTGAAATCGCCCGTCCCCGGCGTCGTGCCATTTGTTGGGGCCGAGAGTGGAGATGCTGTTCAAAGCGAGCCAAAAACCCCTGCCGCCGTGTGAAACGTCCGACGACGGCAGCCGGTACAGCACGTTTTTGGCCGCCTCGTCAAAACCCAGCTCGTCGAAGTGCTCGTTGGCGCTCCATCTCCAGGTGATCTCGCCCTCCCAGGTCACCTCGATTATGGTGCTGTCCAGAAGCGTCTTGTCCGATATCTTGGGGTTCACGACATCCCTGTTGACTATCAAGAGCGTCTTCCCGCCGTCCGCGCGCGGCTCGGCGCCGGGCGAATAATACCCCGTGCCGGAGCCCTCGCGCTGATAGTCGTGGTTCTGGCGCGCTATCCGCCTTGGCGCGCTTCCTCCGTCCGTCACGTATTGCAGCCCGTCGAACCTCCAGACAACGCCGCCGTTCCAATCGACCTGAACCAGATCGAGGTTGTCGAACGGACGCTCCCTCGGAGCGCGTTCGCCAGTGCTGCCGATCACGTATCCGCCCGGCAGTATTCTTGCCGGATCCCCCTTGAGCCCCTTCCACAGACGGACCTCGCGTCCGTTCATATCTATCAGCAGAATGCCCTTTGGCGAGGGGAACACGGTGTAGCCGTTCCATGCCCTGTCGCTGTCGTAGACGGTAACTCCCGTGGGGTAAATCGTCGGATGCCCCATACACATCATCTCCTCATTCGCGCTTCCGCGCGCAATTGTCAACCTTTTACTCCATATCTTCCGAGAGCGGTTCTGCCGAAAAAGCGCAGGAGCTTGTCCGAAAAATATCCTGTCAGCCCCAGCGTCAATATCCCGACGAATATCCAGTCCGTCCTGAAATAAAGACGCGAGGTATAGATCAGGTAACCTATGCCGCTTTGAGCCGCCAGCATCTCCGCGGCCACAATGGAGATAATAGCGCCGCTCAGACCGAGCCGGATCCCGGTGAATATATGAGGCGCCGACGCCGGTATCGTGACGGTATAAAAAATCTGAAACGGGGTAGCCCCCTGCGACTGGGCGACCTGCAATTTTATCTCGTTGATGCCGACTACGCCCGCTATGGTGTTTATGATGACCGGAAATATCGTCGCGTAAAAAATTATCGCTATCTTGGACTCCTCCTCGACGCCGAACCACATCAGGAACAGCGTCAAAAAACCGATGGCCGGCACGAACCTGAAAAAATTGATGAACGGCTCCAATATCTCCCTCGCGGTCGCAAACTGCCCTATCAGAAGCCCTATGGGGACAGCGGCGGCAATCCCGAGGCCCCAGCCGATGAAAATCCTCATAAAGCTTATGGTTATGTAGTCGAAGAGAACCCCGTTTCTCACGATCTCCCAACCGCCGATGACGGTCTGTACGGGACCGGGCAGAAAATCGGCGGAATTAAAGAGCGACGCGGCTTCCCATATTGCCAGCAGGAGAACGAGCGTCACCACGCCTTTTCTGAGAAGCAATGAGTATATCCTCCTAATGGCGAAATCCCCCTTTCTTGCCTTTCCCTAGATCTCGTACTCCACGTCGAACAACCCCTGTATCTCCTGAACCAGGGACGACAATTGCCCGTGCGCCAGCTTCCTCGGGTACGGGGAGGAGACGTCTATGCTCCGCATGACAGTCGCGTTCGGCGCGCGGGACAGGATGCTTATCTTCTGTCCCAGGTAGACGGCCTCCTGAATGTCGTGGGTGACGAACAGGATGGTCTTCTTCGTTTTCTGCCAGATGTCGATCACTTCGTTCTGCATGAGCCTTCGGGTTTGCGCGTCCAGCGCGCCGAAGGGCTCGTCCATTATCAGAATTTCGGAGTCGTTCGCGATGCTTCTGGCTATCTGGACGCGCTGCTTCATGCCGCCGGAGAGTTCGTCGGGATATTTTTTCTCGTGTTCTTCGAGACCGACGAGCTTGATGCAGCGGTTGACAATCTCGTCCCTCTCCCGCTTCGGCGTCCCATTGATCCTCAACCCATATTCGACGTTCCTACGGACCGTTATCCATGGGAAAAGCGCCGCGTCGGCGTTTTGGAAGACCACTCCGCGCTCCCGCCCCGGTTTTTCAACCTCCCTGCCGCCGACAAAAACGTGTCCCTCCGTTTTTTCGACGAACCCGGCGATGATGTTGAGAAGAGTCGACTTACCGCAGCCGCTCCATCCCAGGAACACATGAAACTCTCCCCTCGATATGCTCAAGTTGACGTCGCGCAAGACATAAGTCGCGGCTGACCCGCCGCCGGCCGAGTCGTAGCTCTTCGACAGATGTTCTATGCGGATAGCCGTATCGTCTGCCATCGGCGCCCAGGTTCCCTGTCCGTCAGGATCTCTGAAACCTTTTACTTGTAGCTTACGCGATTGGGGAACGCGGTTTTCAGCGCGTTTACGTTTACGTAATCGCGGGGGTTGAAAGTCGTTTTTATGAAGCCAGCCCCGTACGCCCATTTGTTGATTTTATCCAGCGCGTCGATGGTTGCCTGGGTAAAATCAATGCCGAGTTCGTCCCTCTGGAGATTCAACAATGCCTGTTCACGCGGAACGTTGAGGTTTTTATTGATGATAGAGGCGGACTCCTCTGGGTTTGCCAGGATGAACCGCACTACCTCATCAGCGGCCCTCAGGTAACTTGCGACGGCTTCATTGTTTTCCTCCAGGTATTTTTGCGTCGAAATGAGCAGGGTAATAGTAGGAGCGTTTATGGACTCCAGATCGGCTATCGCCCCCACTCCTCCCATCTCCCTCAAATTCGCCGCGGCCTGTCCGGAAGCCCACATTCCATCCGCCCGGTTCGTTTTGAGGAGCGCGACTCCCTCCTGCAGGCTGCCGACCGGCAGGAGTTTGACCGACTCCGCCGAAATTCCGTTCTGCTCCAAGAGCTGGGCAACCCAGTACTCCTCGACGGTTCCCTTGCGAACTACGATGGGCTTGCCCCCGATATCCGCCGGTGTTTTGATCGCGTCGCCTCTTGTATAAAACTTCCACGAGGATTCGCTCTTCGACGACGGAACGGCGAGCTTCGCGTAGATTCTGAGTATGCTCTTTTCGGCGCCTCCGATCCGGTTCAAAGCGGCGAAGTCAGCCGCCATCCCGAGGTCGAGCTGACCGAGCGTGAGCGCGTCCAGAGTGTTGATGCCGGCGGAAAATGTCTGAGCCTTCACATCCAGCCCATGTTTCTTGAATATCCCCAGCGAGTTTCCAATGACCGGAATGTAAGAGTCAACAGCGTCCGCCATGACGCCAAGCCGCACCGAGGCAAGCTCCGAACCCTCAGTGACCCGTGAAACGAAAACCATCAAAAACACCAGCGAAATTATGACTTTCAACTTGTTTAACCTCATTTTTTACACCTCTCATTAGATTATTTGATTGATTGCAAGCTGCACGATCCCGCCGCATGATAATCATATAATTTTAGTATGATTAATATGCTTTAGACAGTTTCGAAATGTTATACCCTAAAACTGAGGCTGTCAACACGAACATCTAAAATGTGCATATAAGAACGTTGACTCAAAAAAATGAACTCATATAATCAAGGTAGTCTGTCCAAAATAATGGATTCAGGAGGGTTCGAGGATGAAAATCGGCTGCCCGAGGGAGATAAAGAACCGAGAGTACAGAGTTGGCCTGACGCCGGCTTCGACAGCCGCGTATACGAAGGCGGGGCACGAAGTTTTCGTCGAGCGCGGGGCCGGAGTCCATTCAGGCTTCCTTGACGCCGAGTACGAAGCCGCCGGGGCGAAGATCCTGGAGCGGGCGGCAAAGGTCTGGGAAGGCGCTGAAATGATAGTGAAGGTCAAGGAACCCATGCCGGAGGAGTACGGCTCGATGAGGGAATCCCAGATCGTCTACACATATTTCCACTTCGCGGCGAACAGGCCCCTCACGGACGCGTGTCTGAAGTCCGGTGCCAGCTGCGTGGCCTACGAACTGGTCCGAGAGAGCTGGGGGCTGCCGCTTCTTTTGCCCATGAGCGAGGTGGCGGGGAGGATGTCTATACTGATGGGTTCTTACTACCTGGGGAAGAGCCACGGCGGCAGCGGCGTCCTTCCGATGGGGGTGCCCGGGGTAGCGCCCGCCGAAATACTGGTAATAGGCGGCGGGACGGTCGGAATAAACGCCGCGAAGACGGCGTCCGGAATCGGCGCCCGCGTGACGATAACCGACGTAGATCAGAGGCGCCTCGCGTACCTGGCGGAGGTTATGCCGGCGAACTGCGTTCCTCTCTTCAGCGACGAACTCTCCTTAGCGGACGCGATAGCGAAATCCGACATGGTGATAGGCGCGGTTCTTCTTCCGGGCGGCGCCAAAGCTCCGCGGCTCGTCGCCAGGAACCATCTGAGGACGATGCGGCGCGGCTCCGTCTTCGTTGACGTGGCGATCGACCAGGGAGGCATCGCTGAGACGTCGCGCCCGACGACTCACGACGACCCGGTTTTCGTCGAGGAGGGCATCGTTCACTACTGCGTCGCGAACATGCCCGGCGCCTACGGAAGGACAGCCACGTCCGCCCTCTCGAACGCGACGATAAAGTACGGGCTGGAGCTTGCCAACAAAGGTCTGAAGGGCGCATGCAGAGATAACCCCGCGATCAGGCTCGGCCTGTCGACATACAGAGGCGCGCTCACCGTCGAGGCCGTCGCCGAAGCCTTCGGGCTTCAGAACATCTTCAAGGACGCCTCCCAAGCGCTCGGCCTGTAACGCGTAACGCGCCCCCAGGGACACGCTGATTTATTGTTAGG
>JAISQP010000179.1 GCA_031274115.1 Synergistaceae bacterium | reverse complement strand
TCGAAAAAGAGCAACAATTTCCGCGTTGTGTGATAAAATACAGGGCATAACGCATTATGACAGTGAACCGAGATTGAGGAGGAGTTTTTTTGGCTGAACCGGTTTTTTTGGTTTTGTCTAACGGCAAAGTCTTCAAGGGTCTTTCGTTTGGGGCGAAGGGCGCATCCGGAGCGATGGGCGAGGTGGTTTTCACGACCGGGATGACGGGTTATCTCGAAACCCTCACAGATCCCAGTTACCACGGACAGATAGTCGTTCAGACTTTTCCGTTGATCGGTAATTATGGGGTCATCCCCTCCGACTTCGAGAGTTCCCGCCCTCAGCCGAAGGGTTATGTAGTCAGGGAGTGCTGCCGGCGTCCTTCAAACTTCCGAAGCGAGAGCGACCTGGACTCGTTTTTGTCCGAGAACGGAATAACCGGAATTTACGGAATCGACACCAGGGCGCTCACGAGAATCATCAGGGAGTCCGGGACGATGAACGGCGTCATCACGTCCGACCCGGCATCCGTCGATATGAATGCGCTGAGCGATTACTCCGTGCGCGACTCCGTCGCGAAGGTCTCAATAGAGGAGATCAGGGTTTATTCTCCGGACAACCCAAGGCGTTCGGTGGTCCTGTGGGATTTCGGGGCGAAGGAGAACATCGTGAGGTCGCTCCTGGCGAGAGGCTGCCGCGTGATTCGCGTCCCGCACGACGCGAGCGCGGAGAAAATAATGTCGTACAGGCCGGATGGCGTGATGCTGAGCAACGGTCCCGGGGACCCCGCGGACAACATCGGGATAATAGGACAGATACGCGATCTGATGAAGTACGGGACGCCGACGCTTGGAATATGCCTGGGGCATCAGCTGCTCGCTCTCGCGATGGGGGGCGCGACGGAGAAGCTCAAATACGGGCACAGAGGCGCCAACCAGCCCGTCCGCGACGAGAGAACGGGGCGCGTCTCCATCACCACGCAGAACCACGGCTATGCCGTGGTTCTTGACAGCATGGATCCCGGCGTCGCGGAGGTTCGCTACGTAAACGCAAACGACGGGACGTGCGAGGGCGTCGATTATAAAAACCTGCAGGCCTTTACGGTTCAATTTCACCCCGAGGCCGCCGCGGGGCCGAGGGATACGTCGTTCCTCTTCGACCGCTTTATGCGACTGATGGACAGGGGGGCAGGCGAGGATGCCGCTTGACAAAAGCATTCGCAAAGTATTGGTTATAGGTTCCGGACCGATAGTCATCGGGCAGGCTGCCGAGTTTGACTACGCGGGAACGCAGGCGTGCCGGGCGTTGAAGGAGGACGGACTGGAGATAGTGCTCGTCAACTCGAACCCGGCCACCATAATGACGGACTCCGCAACCGCGGATTCAATCTACATAGAGCCGCTCACCCCAACCGTCATGAAGAGGATCATAGAGAAGGAGAAGCCCGACGGAGTGTTGCCTACGCTAGGAGGGCAGATCGGGCTTACGCTCGCGATGAAGCTCGCGAGGGAGGGTTTTCTCGAGTCGCGCGGCGCGAGGCTCCTCGGCGCGAGGCTGGATACCATAGACAGAGCGGAGGATCGCAGGCTTTTCAAGGAGACGATGGAGAAGATAGGGCAGCCGGTGATTCCGTCGCGGGTCGTCGAGAACGTTGGCGACGCCGTCGCTTTCGCGGATGGGATCGGATACCCCCTGATAGTGCGCCCGGCCTTCACGCTCGGAGGCGCCGGCGGAGGGATGGCCGGCTGCGAGGAGGAACTGCGGCGCGTGGCGGGAGACGGGCTGCGCCTGTCGCCCATAGGGCAGGTTTTAATCGAGAAATCCGTCGCCGGCGGGAAGGAGATAGAGTTCGAGGTAATGCGCGACGCCGCCGGCAACGTTATAGCGGTATGCAGCATGGAAAACTTCGACCCGGTCGGAATACACACCGGCGATAGCATCGTCGCGGCGCCCGCCCTGACTCTGGCGGACGCGGAATATCAGATGCTGCGGAGCGCCGCGCTTGACATAATAACGGAGCTGGAGATAGAGGGCGGCTGTAACTGTCAGTTCGCCCTCGCGACCGACAGTTTCGAGTACGCCGTGATAGAGGTGAACCCCAGGGTCTCGCGATCTTCCGCGCTGGCGTCTAAGGCGACTGGATACCCCATCGCGAAGGTTGCGGCTAAGATCGCGGTGGGCTACACGCTGGACGAGATTCCGAACGCCGTCACAGGGAAGACCTGCGCCTGCTTCGAGCCGGCTCTGGACTATGTAGCGCTCAAGTTCCCGCGCTGGCCGTTCGACAAGTTCACCGGCGCGCCTCGAACTATCGGGACACAGATGAAGGCGACCGGGGAGGTGATGTCGCTCGGGTCGAGCTTCGAGTCGGCGCTCATGAAGGCGATCCGCGGCGCTGAGATTCACCAGCAAACCCTCTACCTCTCCAAGCTGGAGGGCTTATCGGACGACGAGTTGAAGAAAGCTCTGCGGACCGCGACTGACGAGAGGATATTTCAGATTTTCGAGGCCTTGAGGCGCGGCGTCGGGTGCGACGAGATTCACGAGGCAACGGAGATCGACCATTGGTTCCTCGAAAAGCTGAAAGGACTCGCGGACTACGAGGAGCGCCTGAGAAAGGAAGGGCTCCGCGACGAAATATACAGCGAGGGCAAGAGACTCGGTTATACGGACGCTGTGCTCGAAAAAATTACGGGAGACAGGGTGAAACGCCGCATCCCAGCTTCGTACAAAATGGTCGATACCTGTGCGGGTGAATTTGCCGCGGTCACGCCTTACTTTTACTCAACGCGCGACGAGGAGAACGAGGCTCTTGAGGCTATAGCAGAGGGGAAGCGAAAAAAGGGCAGAGGCACGGTGGTCGTGCTTGGCTCCGGGCCGATACGGATCGGCCAGGGGATTGAGTTCGATTACTCCAGCGTTCACTGCGTCAGCGTTCTAAAGAGACTGGGTTTCCAGGTAGTGATGATAAACAACAATCCGGAGACGGTCTCGACCGACTTTGACACTGCGGACCGCCTGTACTTCGAGCCCCTGACGCCGGAGGACGTAAAGGACATCCTGGACATCGAAAAGCCCATAGGGGTTGTGGCCGCCTACGGGGGGCAGACGGCGATAAAGCTCGCCGGCTTCCTGCATGAAAACGGATACGAGATAATGGGCGCCCCGTTTGACAGCATAGACCTCGCGGAGGACAGAGAACGGTTCGACGCGCTGCTCGAGGAGCTGGGGATACTGCGCCCGGAGGGCGGAACCGTCCGGACGGCGGAGGAGGCTCTGGAGGTGGCGAACCGGCTCGGGTACCCGGTCCTCGTCAGGCCGTCGTATGTACTCGGTGGCCAGAACATGAGCATCGCGTTCTCGGACGACGATCTCCGGGAGTACATGGACATAATATTGTCCGACGGCATCGACGCTCCCGTCCTGATAGACAAGTATTTGCGCGGGATCGAGATCGAGGTTGACGCCGTCTGCGACGGAGAGGACATCCTGATACCCGGCATAATGGAGCACGTCGAGCGGACCGGCGTACACTCCGGGGACTCCATAGCGGTGTATCCGGCCCTCAACATCGACGACTCCCTGGTGGACCGCATAGTCGACCACACCCGAAGGATAGCGCTTGCCATGAATATGAGAGGTCTCGTAAACGTTCAGTATATAGTTTACGGCGGAGACCTGTACGTCATAGAGGTCAACCCGCGCGCGTCCCGCACAGTCCCCTATATCAGCAAGGTGACCGGCGTTCCTCTGGTCGAGCTGGCGACTCGCGCCATGCTGGGCGAGAACCTCGCGGAAATGGGCTACAGGGCTGGCCTCTATCCCCCCGTTCCGTACTCCGCGGTCAAGGTTCCGGTCTTCTCGTTCGAGAAGCTTCACGGCGTAGACGCTCAGTTGGGCCCCGAGATGAAATCGACCGGCGAGGTGCTAGGCATCGGCAAGACATTGGAGGAGGCCATGTTCAAGGGGCTTGTGGCGGCCGGCTACAGGATGGACCGAGGCGGAGGGGTGTTCTTGACCGTGCGGGACGGAGACAAGCCCGAGATAGTCGAGGTCGCCAAGAGATACGCCTCGCTGGGTTTCAAGCTCTACGCGACGAGGGGGACGGCCGGCGTTCTCTCGAGGGCTGGGCTTCCAGCTATCGTGATACACAAGATAGGGGAGTCATCGGACAACGCGATGACGCTCCTGGAGAGCGGCAAGGTCCGGTACGTCGTCTCGACCTCCGCGCGCGGCCGGGATCCGGCCCGTGAAAGTTCAAGGATAAGGGCGCTCGCGACCCGGCTCGGCATCCCGTGCCTGACATCCATCGACACCGCAATCGCGGTCGCTGACAGCCTGAAAAGCCGATACAGCGAGGAGAACATCGAGCTTGTCGATATCAACGACATGCGAAGGTCGAAAATCACCTTGAACTTCTGTAAAATGCACAGCTGCGGCAAGGACGACCTTTACTTCGACTGCCTGGACGGCGTCGAGCGCATAACCTATCCGGAGTCTCTTTCTATAATGCTCGCGGACAGGCACTTCGGAGTCGGCGGGCATGGCGTCGTCATGATATGCCCCTCGGAAGCGGCGGAGGCGAAGATGCGGCTTTTCAACACAGACGGCAGCGAAGGGCTGATGAGCGCCTCGGCGGTCGCCTGCGTCGGCAAGTACCTTTATGAGAAAGGCCTCACTCGCGGGGAGAAGTCGATATCGGTCGAAACGCAGAGCGGGGTGAGAAAGCTGGAGCTTTTTACGCGGTACGGGATGGCGGTATCCGGCCGGGTAAACCTCGGCGCGCCGCTTTTCGCGCCGTCCTCGATACCGGTCGAGCTGCCCGGCGATAAAATTCTGGGGCGCGTGGTTGACATAGGAGACGAGACCTTTTCTGTGACCTGCGTCTCGATGGGGAGCCCGCACTGCGTTATGTTCTGCGACGATGTCGAGAAGGCCCGAGTTTCCTCTATAGGCGCCAAGGTGGAGAGGGCGCCTATCTTCCCGATGCGCTCCAACGTCGAGTTTGTACAGGTGCTTGACGAGACGACTCTCAAGATGAGAATATGGGAGCGCGGAGACGGAGAGACGCCAGCCAGCGGCAGCGGCGCCTGCGCCGCTGTGGTCGCGGCGGTTGAAAACGGTTTTTGCTCCAAACGACGTCCGGTGCGGGTGATACAGAACGGAGGGGATATGACCGTCGACTACTCCGGAGACGAGGTCATTCTCCTCTGCAAGGTTCACAGAGTCTTCGAAGGCTCGGTGGAAATTTAAGGAAACGCTGATTGAATCGCTGAAACGACATGCTGTTGTTTGCAAACGCAGAGATCATCGGTGGTTTAAATCTTTACCCTTCAGGCCCCTAACAATAAATCAGCTTTTCCCTTGAGCGTATACATGACTGTCCAACGTATATTTACGATTAAAAATCAAGGATTGAGGCGCCGACGCCCCGCATGACCGGATAGACATCGTCAGCCATGCGGGGGCGGGTGAGCGTTACTTGCTGATCCAGTAGAGGATGACGGTCTCTCCTTTATTCAGGCTCGAATTCCCTCCATTGACAGGAAGCTCCACTTCGGCCAAGGAGTTGACGCCATTCACGCTTTTCAAATTTTTCTGACCTGTCTTTGTCGGATCGAACTCTCCCGACAGATTGTCCAGCGTCAGCAGCAGGGTGTTCCTGCCGCCCATATTCGAACGCGCTATTCCTGTTACCTTGACTCCCTGTAAATTTACGTATTTCACCCGGTTGCCGCCTTTCGGGTCAACCCAGAGGCTTGGCGCGCCCGTTCTCACATCGAGCGCATAGAGCCTGCTGTCGCCGTATAGCGTCCTGACGGCGTTACAAATATCCATATTGTCCGGATCGATCGTCTTCTGAATAAACGTAGTGATATACAGCGTTCCATTTATCAGAGTCGGCTTCGCCGATACATACTCACGGAATTTACCCTGGCTCTCCATCGCTAGAGGCATATACCACCCCTCTTTGTTGTCGCTTTCAGCCAACGCGCTCGCGTCGGACACCGAAAGCTTCTTCATGTCGTCCCTCGTCAATGTGCGCTGCTGAGCGTCGTGTGTCCTGAACGCGAAGATCATCTGGCTCTCGTTTGAAAGAACTCCATCGGACAGACTGCCGTTTACCTTTGTGACTACGTCAGCAGTGCCTCCAGCCAGCCAGATATGCTTGCCGTCTTTACCCGCCGCCATGCCGTGAGGGATTGAGTAAGCGGCAGGGCTTATGTCAGCGGAGGCGTTCGTCTGCAAAGTCGCGATAGTCCTTGCCTTCCACATACTGATTGAGACAGGCGCGACATCGTTGCTCCCGATATCCTCCTCGAGCGGCACGCAGAAAATATTTCCCCTATTGTCCGCCGCGAATATCCGCCCCGCCATATATAAATTGACGTCGGAGCGGTAGATTGTGGGCTCGGATGTCATCATCCCCATGTAAGGCGCGAGCCCAATCCTGCCCCCGCCCCGTCGCCAGGCGGGGTCCCCGCGCTCCAGAGAATCGCTGTCGAAAGCCTTGATGACGCGGCCATTCTTTGGATCTATTATAAGCAGCGCCGCTCCCTCCTTGCCGTTTTTGCCAAGGTCAACGTCAGTCATGACTCCTCCAGAGACCGCAATGAAATTGAGGGTGTCCTGAAAAGGATTGAGACGGCCGGTCACGCCCATGGACGGCTTTGGAGCGTTGAAGCCAAGTTTCATATAGGGGATCAGGTCAGGTCCCAGGGATACGCTGTCCTTAAAGACAGGTCCGTTCTGACGCGCGTCCATCATAGCCAGAGAATCGTCTATCTTTTCCCTGTACCACATGAACCTGGGAGCGTCATACCTCGCGAGGTCCATCATATAGAGCCCGTTTCCCGCGCGGCCCGTAGTCCCCAGGAGAAAGGTTCCCCAACCTGTTCCGTTTCCGCTCATATCGAACTGCCTCTTCTGCAGCGAACCGTCAAGCACGTAAGCAGCGTTCGACCGAAGCTTCCCATCGCCCTCCGGTCTCACTGCGTCTATCCACCTGAGTTTATCCTGAAAAACCGTCGTCTTGAGCGTCGCGAGGCGCGACTTTATAAGAGTCGGAGGCGGAAGAACGGCCATCTTTTCATCTCCGCGCACCGGGTCGACGACGTGCAGAATGCCGTCGTTCGTCTGAGTGTAGAGCATGGGCGACTGAGTCATATTCATGTTAGCAATGCCGTTCGCCCACGCCTGATAACCGGGCAGCGAGTCGACCGACGCCGGGTTGTCGACGAACACCACTCCTGACTGCCCCATGTCGCTCAACATGCTCGACCGGTCAAATGTCTTGTCCTCCGAATATGAATATTCGTATCCCTGCAGCCACTTGTACATCGCGTCGTGCGGGTTCTGTTTCGAAAACGCCCCGGCAGGCAGTCCTCCAGAATCCATCCGGTTCACGGTCATGTCGGTGAGATCGCGAAAATGAGGGTCTCCGGCAGCCAGCGCTACAAAACCTTTTGTGTCGCCCCCCCAATATCTCAGGTTTCGCGTTCCCCTGGCCGCCAGTATTTTCTCCCCAAGCTCCCATTTGGGCGAGAGCGTCAGGTTCCCGTCGGCGCCACGCTTAGCCTCATATCTCGTCAGGGCGCCCTCCCATTGATTCGTGCGCATGATACGGTAGCTGTACAGGTACATGCTGAGGGCGTCCACGTCGCCGTCCATGGATGGCGACGTCGGGACAGACCCCCTGCCGGTCTGCTCGGCGACTGAGTCGTTGATAAAAAGAAGGGCCTCGTTGACCGCGTTGAGCAAGGAGGGAACGTCGTCCGCGAAGTAGGCCGTTATATCGGAGGACTTGTCGTGAGGGTTGACGCCCTGTCCAGCTCTCGCCATCATGTTAAGATTTTCGCGCATTTCTTCGACCCGCGACTTCAAAAAGGGGTCTCTTTTTATCTCGGGGTCCTCGGGATTGCCGACTATCCCGATCACAAGCGTACGAATGGGCTTGCCGAGGTCGACCTCGCTGTACGCGCGGACTCTCTTCGACGGGTCCGAAGCCGATCTCTTATATCTCATGGTAGTGACTTTCAGGTGATTCGGGTTTTTCCTGTCGGTGTAGTCATAGAGGTTCTTCACCGCCTCCCAGGAACGGTAACTGTACGCGTTTGGGTTCGACGGCTTCACCTCCATGCCGGAGGCTATTACGATGAGCCAGTTATCGTCTCCCGGGCACTTTATCGGAAACGAAACGTCGTCGAGGTCGTCGAG
>JAISQP010000105.1 GCA_031274115.1 Synergistaceae bacterium | reverse complement strand
ACGGAAAATAATGCGTCCTGATGGCTATGCTCACGCCGTCGTACTTCTTCGGGAACACGCGCCAATCCTCGACCGCGCAGGAGGCCGTCCCACATATTGCCAACAGCGAAAAAATTATCGACAACGCGCTTAAACACTTTCTCACTCCAAATCCCTCCTAACAAAGCACTGACAGAAATTATAACTCTAAAGTAACAAAAAGGAACAAGACAGGGAATGCGTAAATCAGGCAAAGAGGGGCAAGAGGAAACGCCGAACGGCCTGAGCATCGAGGCGTTTGAAAAAGATCTCGGAAATTGGATTATTCTGACGCGTCCGCCCCGCGGCCGCGCAATTTCGTTTGCATTATTCCGGAAACGTGATATACTTCCACAGTTGATACAAAGAAGAGGATGCGCCTCTCACCCGCTCGCTCTCGCGCGGCCGGGTAAATGATCGAAGCTGACATTAGGGTCGGGCGCATTTTGCGTTGCGGCCCTAATTTTATTCAATACGCCAGGAGGTGGTTGATCATTAGCAACACCAACGTCAATAAGGATGACGAACCGCGCGTGAACTCCGAAATCAGGGCTAGCGAGGTTTTGTTGATCGACGATCAGGGGAACAAGCTCGGCGTGATATCGACGCAGGAGGCCCTCCGTCTTTCGGAGGAGAGAGACCTCGATCTTGTCGAGGTCGCCCCGCAGGCAAACCCGCCTGTGTGCAGGATTTTAGACTATGGAAAGTACAGATTCCAGCAGCAGAAACGGGACAAGGACGCGCGAAAGAAGCAGAAGAACCAGACCGTCAAGGAAATCAAGATGCGTCCTAAGATCGATCAGCACGATTACGACTTCAAGGTCAAGGCCATAAGGAACTTTCTGGAGGACGGGCACAGGGTCAAGGTGTCGATTTTCTTCAGAGGCCGGGAGATGGCGTTCCTTGACAGGGGACGCGAGGTCTTAAATCGCGTTATGGCCGCCGTCGATCCTCTCGGCAAGGTCGAGACCGACCCCCGTATGGAGGGCGCGTATATGAGAATGATGGTCAGTCCGTCGTCGAACGCGCCGTCGCAGAAGGCGCCCGACAAGCCAAAGGCCCCGGAGCGCGAGGCAAGGGAACAGACCGACGATAAAGAATAAACGGCATCACGACATTAGGAGGGGTTAGCCAATGCCCAAGATGAAGACACATTCGGGAGCAAAAAAGCGTTTCAGCTTGACTGGCAGCGGAAAGGTAGCTTATCAGAAGAGCGGACGCCGCCATATACTTGTAAACAAGAGCGAAAGGCGCATGCGCAAGCTGCGCAGCAAGGGCATCGTATCCCCTCAGTTCGAGGGACGCCTCAAGAAGCTCTTGCCATACGCCTGATTGGAGTGAAGCAGTATGCGCGTAAAAGGTTCGAGCGCCAGCAGAAGAAAGCTCAAAAAACTATTCTCCATAACCAAAGGTTACTGGGGACGCAAGAAAAACGTATATCGCAGGGCGCGGGAGGCTTATCTGAAATCCCTCACCCGCATGTACCATGACCGTAAGCGCAAGAAACGGGATTTTCGCAGGCTTTGGATCATGAGGATAAACGCCGCCGCGCGTATGAACGGAATGCAGTACAGCGCCCTGATTAACGGTCTCAAAAAAGCCGGCGTCGCGGTCAACCGCAAGATGCTTGCCGACCTCGCAGTCCATGACGCAGCGGCGTTCTCCCAGCTCGTCTCGAAAGCGCGGGAGGCCCTGCCGGCGTAGGGAAGACCGCTGGCAATGAGGGCGTACAGCTCCATCGGCGTTGAAAAATATATTACGTTGGGGTTCCTGTCAGTGCTGTTGGCGGGAACTCTTTTCTTATGGGGGACGTGCCGCCTCGGCGGAGTCGGGATGAGTCCGGCGGACTCCCTCTTTATGTCCGCGTCCGCCGTCTGCGTCACGGGTTTCTCGACCGTAGAAAACATCGCCGCGCTCCCCCTCCCCTCTCAGATCGTCATCCTGATACTGGTGCAGTTCGGAGGCGTCGGGATAATGGGCGCGGCGACGATACTCTCTATGATGACGGGACAGAGGCTAGGGCTCCGTCACAGGCTCTTCATAGCGGGCGAGATTGGAGTCGACTCCCCCGTCGGCGTGCTCGGCGTTCTGAGGTTCGTCTTCATTTATACCGTCTCCTTCGAGCTCGCGGGCGCGTGCCTTTATTACCCGGAGTTCTCCGCCACGGGCCTCTCGCCGGGCATGTCCGCGTATTACTCCATCTTTCACTCGGTCAGCTCTTTTTGCAGCAGCGGCTTATCGCTCTACCCCGACAGCCTCGAGCGATTCAACTCGGCTTTTTTGATCCCGGCGACGACGATGACGCTGATGACTATCGGCGGCATAGGGTTTCCGGTGATGGCGGAACTCGGCGACCTCCGGCGCGGGAGGATAAAATTTCTGTCTCCGTACTCCAAGATCGTGCTGGTTTCGACGGCCGCGTTCACCGCAATGGGCGTCATACTCTTCGCCCTCTTTGAAGGGAACGGCGCGTTCTCGGGAATGCCCTTACCGACAAGGATGTGGAACGCGCTCTTCGCGTGCGTATCCGCGCGGGGCGGCGGCTTCAGGATGGTTCCTTTCGAGGGATGGTCCCCGGAGGGAACGATGATAACCCTGTTTTTTATGTTCATCGGCGCCGCGCCCTTCTCCACGGCCGGGGGGCTCAAGATAACCACGTTCGCCGTCCTGCTCCTCGCGGCCTTGAGCGAGCTGAAACAGGAGGAGGATATCGCGGTCTACGGCAGGAAAATACCTTACTCGACAGTGAGACGGGCGCTCGCGTTAGCGTTTATCTACATCCTCACCCTCTTTATCGCCGTATGCGCTCTCTCCAAGCTGGAGCGCTTCCCGTTCGACTCGATAGTGTTCGACGCGGTATCGGCGCTCGGGACCACCGGATTGTCGAGCGGAATAACGGAGGGGCTTTCCACGGCCGGCAAAATAGTGATAGTATTGTTGATGTTTTGGGGAAGGGTAGGAATTCTGACGTTCTCCTATTCTTTAGTCGCGCGGGAAAAACAGGAAAACGTGCGCTTCCCGGAGACCAACATCCCAATAGGGTGACAGAACCGCGGGACGGAAGGGGCTTTACTCATTGGCCAGGCGCAAAGATAAGAAGACCTACCTGGTTGTCGGACTCGGGCGCTTCGGGAGCGCGGTGAGCGAACGGCTTGCGGACGCCGGCGCGCAGGTTATAGCGGTCGACAGAGTTCGCGCGCGGGTGGAGGAGCTCTCCGGAAAACTGGAGTACGTAGGGCAGCTCGACGCAACGGACGAAGCGGCGCTCGAAAGAATAGGCGCCAAGATGGCCGATGTCGCTGTGGTTTGCCTCGGAGAGCGGATCGAGGACTCGATAATGGCGACCGCTATCCTGAAGGAGATGGGCATCCCTAAAATAGTCGCGAGAGCGAACGACAGTCTGCAGGCGCGGATTTTAAAAAAAATAGGCGCTCACATGGTCATTCTGCCCGAGACGGAGATGGGCAAGAGGATCGCCGATCTTCTGGAGAACCCGTGGATGAATAATTTTTTAGAGTTCGAGGAGGAAGATCTCCTCATGGGCAAAATCCGCGCGCAGGAGAATATGATCGGCAAAACCCTGAAGGAGCTTGCCCTGCCCTCGCGATACGGGTGCACGGTGACGATCGTTGAGCGAGGCGCGAAAAAACTGATGCCGGGGGCGGACCTCGTCGTCGAGAAGGATGACGAAATATGGCTTTTTGGGGAGAAGGACAAGCTCTCTCCCCTGCTTAACGCGATAAAGACAGACGATATTGAAGAAAAAAATCTGGAGGAGTCCCGATGAAAGAAAAACTGGCGGAATTGCGGCGCGACGGAGAGGCTAGAATAGCGCAAAGCGCCACGCTCTCCGAGCTGCAAGCCGCAAAAGGCGCGCTTTTGGGCAAAAAAGGCGCGCTGACCGAGCTTTTAAAGGAGATACCGAAACTGGACCCGGCTCTCCGGCCTGAGATGGGGAGCGCCGCGAACGAACTCAAAAATCGCCTCTCCGGCCTTATCGACGTGAAAGAGGAGGAGTTCCGGCTGCAAAGCGCCGCGATCTCGGAGAATTTCGACCTCACGCTCCCCGGGACTCCGCCGCGCTCCGGCGCTTTGCACCCCATAACGCAGATGCGGTACGACCTCGATGACGCCTTCCGGTCGCTGGGGTTTGAAATATTCCAGGAGGACGAGATAACCAGCGAGCTGTACGCTTTCGACAACCTCAACTTCCCGCCGGATCACCCGGCGCGGGAGAGCATGGACACGTACTGGCTCGAAGGACACGAGTCGGGGCGCGGCGGCGACCGCCTATGCCTCCGTCCTCACCTGACAGGGGCGAGCGTCCGCTACATGCAGACGCATAAACCGCCTTACCGGTTCGTCTACCCAGGGCGCGTCTACCGGAACGAGACGACCGACGCCAGGCACGAGAGGGCGTTCTTCCAGTACGAGGCGCTGATAGTGGACCGCGACCTCCCCTTCGCGGCCGGCAAAGTAATGGTGAAGAGCATCCTCGACAGGGTGTTCGGGCGGGACGTCCCCGTGCGAATGAGGGTCGGGTTCTTCCCCTTCGTCGAACCGGGATACGAGATAGACATGAGCTGCCTTGTCTGCGGCGGCGTCGGGTGCAGTGTCTGCAAGAACGTCGGCTGGATCGAGATCATGCCCGGAGGAACGCCGCATCCCAACGTGCTTCGAGCGGCCGGTCTCGACCCCGCGGAGTACACAGGTTTCTACGTAAACATCGGGCTCGACCGCCTCGTGATGATGCGCTACGGCGTGGACGACGTCAGGCTCTTCCACAGCGCTGATCTGCGCTTCCTGAGTCAGTTCAGATAGAGACCGGCGAGATGGGAGACAATTTAAAATGAAGATATCGCTCAACTGGCTGAAGGATTACATAGACATCCCGAAGGACATCGAAATTTCCAAGCTCATGTACGACCTCACCATGTCAACTGTCGAGGTGGAGGGCGCCGAATCCCTGGCCGATAAGTTCAGGAACATCACAGTCGGCAGAATCGAACGGGTCCTCCCCCACCCAAACGCCGACAAGCTCAAGATATGCGTAACCGACGTCGGAGAGCCCTCCCTGAAGGAGATAGTCTGCGGCGGGATAAACCTGCGCGACGGCATGAAAGTCATAGCGGCGAAGCCTGGGTCCTATGTGCGCTGGCACGGGGAGGGCGATCTCGTAGAGATAAAAAACGCCAAGCTTCGCGGGGTGGAGAGCTTCGGCATGATCTGCGCCTCGTCCGAGATAGGGCTCTTCGACCTCTTTCCGTTCGAGGAGCAGGCCACAATCGTCGATCTGTCCGGCTTCGACGCCGCGCCGGGGACGCCGCTCGAAGAAGCTCTAGGGATAGACGACGTCATTCTCGAGATCGACAACAAGTCGCTGACAAATCGCCCGGACCTCTGGGGGCACTACGGCATAGCCCGGGAGATCTCCGCGCTTTACGGCGTCCCGATGAAAGAACTGCCCAAGGCCGCTCTGCCCGGCTCGGACGGAGGTTTGAGAATATCGATCCTCGACCCCGACCGCTGCTCGAGGTATTTGGGGCTCAAAATCGAGAACGTCTCCGCCAAACCGGCTTCGTTCGAGATTCGAAGCCGCATCTGGCGCGTGGGGATGCGCCCGATCAACGCGCTCGTGGATATCACCAACTACGTCATGCTCGCCGTCGGGCAGCCCGCGCACGCGTTCGACTCCGGAAACATCGAGGGAGGCGTCACCGTCCGGCGCGCGCGAGAGGGCGAAAAACTGCTGCTGCTGAACGGCAAAGAGCTCACTCTCACGGCGGAGGACCTCGCGATCGCGGACGACGCGGAAGCCGTCGCTCTCGCCGGAGTGATGGGCGGCGGCAAGGACTCCATCCTGGACGACACCACGAGCGTCATATTGGAGATCGCGAACTTCACCCCGCTCGGAGTGCGAAAGACCGCGTCGCGCTTCGAGGTGCGGACCGAGGCGTCCATCCGCTACGAGAAGGGCATAGACCCTCAGCGGGTCGATCAGGCGGCGGCGTTGGCCGCGTCTCTTTTCGCGAGCGAGTTTCCGGATATGAGGATCACGGGCCTCGCGGACAACTATCCGCGCCCGCTTGAGCCGGCCAGGATCACGGTCTCCCTCGGCTGGCTGTCGAAGCGCATGGGCAAACGCATCCCGAACGCGACGATAACGGACGCGCTGGAGCGGCTCGGCTTTGCCGTCCAGATCGACGGCGACGAGATGAAGACCGTCGCCCCCTCCTGGCGCTCCACCGGCGACGTGTCGCTGCCGGACGACGTCATGGAGGAGGTAGCGAGGCTTCACGGTTACGAGAACTTCGAACCCGCGCCGATCGCTACGACGTTCGAGCGCGCGATAAACCAGCGCTCGAACGAACTGGAGCGGAGGATTCGGGAGTATCTCTCCTTCCGCTGCGGGATGCAGGAGATATTCACGTATCCCTGGATGAAAGACGAATTTATTGCGGCGGCATCAATTTCAACGGCGGAGACGCTCAAGCTCGCGACCCCGCCTGCGCCGGACGAAAGATACATACGCTCGTCCCTCCTGCCGAACCTGCTGAAAGCCGTTTCAGAAAACCTGCGTTTCGCGCAGGATTTCGACATCTACGAACTCGCGCAGGTCTTCTTCGACAGGGATTACGAATCTCGCTGCGACGCCCGGGAGAAGCTCCCCCTCCAGAGGCGCGGCGCGGCCGGCGCATTGGTACAGACGGGAGGCGACGTCTTAAGCCTCTTCAGGAGAGCCAAGGGCATAGTCGAAAACATGTCAGGGTGGACTCACATGAAACGCCTCTCCTTCGCCCAGATGACGAAGCCGGCATGGGCCGACGGCACAGTGTGGCTGGACGTCCTGCGCGAGGAGGAGCCCGTCGGACGCCTTGCGCTCCTGGCCAAAAAATCCGCCCTCGCCGCCGGGATAAAGCAGGCGTCGGTCATGCTCTTCGAGCTTGACGTCGATTCGCTGGAACCCCTTGCCTCGCGCACGAATAAATTCGCCCGGCTGTCGGAGTTCCCGCAGGTGGAGTACGATATATCGATGAACTTCGACGAATCCGTGAAGTGGAGCGAGATCGAGTCCGCCGTCCTCGGCAAAAAAGGCCCCGGCGACCTCGTGAAATCCGTGAGCTTCGTGGACCTATACCGCGGGAAACAGATCCCGGAGGGGAAAAAATCCGTCACTCTCAGGCTCGTGATAGGCTCCGACGAGAAGACCCTCGCCTCCGAGGAGATAGAAAAGACCGCCGGAGTCATAACCAAACGCCTCGCGAAACAACTTGGCGGAGAACTCAGTACCGGCCCGTAAGGTAATGGTAATTTATTGTCAGTTGAGTTGATAATAAATTTTGCCGTCGCGAGTTTCACGCGAACGCTTTGGGTTGCTCGCGGTGACAGTCAGGAAATTTTTCATGGGACAAAGGTTCACTACGCCTACCGGAAAGTGATGTTGATCGGCATCTTCGCATTCATAGCGCATGAAACCCTTTACTGAGGTTTTATTCTATCAGCATCGCATCGCCGAAGGAGAAAAACCTGTACCTCTCCTTCACCGCGAGAGCGTACGCCTTCATCGTCGTTTCATGCCCCGCGAACGCGGAGACCAGCATCAGGAGCGTGCTTTCGGGCAGGTGGAAATTCGTTATGAGGGCGTCTATCGCCTTGAACCGGTATCCGGGGCGGATGAATATGTCCGTCTCCTTTTCCCCGGCGCTTATCGAGCCGGAATCGTCGGCCATGGATTCGAGCGTCCTCGCCGTGGTCGTGCCCACGGCCACTATTCTGCGTCCGGACCGCCTCGCTTCGTTTACGCGAAGAGCCGTATTCTCCCCCACCCGGCATCTCTCCGCGTGCATCTTATGATTCCTGACGTCCCTCTCCTTTACCGGCCGGAACGTCCCAAGACCGACGTCGAGCGTGATAAATTCACGCCCGATTCCGGCGTCCTCCAGACGCGCCAGAAGCTCGCCCGTGAAGTGCAGGCCGGCCGTCGGCGCGGCGACCGATCTGTCATTCTCTCTTTTTGCATAAACCGTCTGGTATCTCTCGGGAAGTACAGTGCCGTGTCTTATATAGGGCGGCAGAGGAACCTGTCCTAAGCGCTCGAACATCTCCGAAGGCTCTGTGTCTCGCGGGAGGCGAATCAGCCTCAGACCGTCGCCAAGCCTCTCGCCGATTGTGACGGCCGCGCCGCCGGGCAAAGCCACCTCGGTCCCAGGGGGCAGTTTCCCGCCGGGGCGCACGAGAGCCCTCCACTCGCGCGGGTCGTCTCCGCGCTGGGACAGGCAGAATATCTCAGCTGACGCTCCACCCGGGATTTTCTTTCCGGCAAGACGCGCGCGGAAGACCCTCGTATCGTTCATCACGAGCAGGTCGCCCGGCATCAGGAGCCCCGGGAGATCCGAAAAGAACATGTGCGACGGTTCGGCGCCGCGCTTCGGCCCGGATTCCCGCGCGACAGCCATCAGCCGCGACCCGTCGCGTCGCTCGGAGGGGTTCTGCGCTATCAGCTCTTCGGGAAGATCGAACGAGTAGGACGTTACGTCGAAAAGATCGACGGGCGGCCTTTTATCGGTCATTCCCTATCGCGCGATTTTTGTGCCGGGGAAGTAGTGGGCTAAGATCTCCTCGCATTTTACGCCCTGATCCGCCATGGCCTTCGCCCCCCACTGCGAGAGACCGACGCCGTGTCCCCATCCCCTACCGTTAAATGTAAACGAGCCGGAGGAGGGAACGACGACCGGGGCGCTTGGTCCGGCAGGCGCCGGATTGGCCGGTTTCCCCGTTTGCGACGCGGCGCCCGCAAGCCGTTCGTAGCCTATCTTCAGGTACGACTCGCGCTTGGATGGATTGACGAGCATGTCGAGCAGCTCCTCCTTCGTGAAGACGCCGCTCTTCGTCATCTCGATCAGGGGATCCGCCTGTTCGGCTATCTTGGCAAGGCTATCGGCCCATACAGGGGCCGCGGGCGTTTTGGCGGCGGTCTCCGGCGCCTGGGCTGGAGTTCGAGCCTGAGTGGGTAAGGCGGCCGCGCCCGCCACGGTGAAATTCGTGCTGCGGAGAACGCCGCTTCCGACAGCCATCCTGAAAGCGTGCGCCGTGACGTCCGCCACGCCCCGGTCGCCTCTGACCCGGAGCCGCACGGCCCTGCCGAACTCGTCCAGAAGAGCGACCTCGACGCCCGTCACGTTTCCCACGTCTTTGCCGATCTTTCGCATCGCGGACGCGATCTGAGCCGACGTGAGCGAGATCTGCCAGCTCGAATACGGCGAGATATAGGCGACTCTCTCCCGCCTCGGCTTCAGGTACGCGGAGGCGCCTCCCCATACGTGGGCGATGTCGGCCGTAGCGCCGCCGCTGTCGGAGTGGTAGTAGACGTCGGCCGGGCTGCCGTTCCACGTCAGCACCTGGCCCTTCGTCTCGCTCACGGCGGCGTCGGTGCGCTTATCCTCCGCGTTCATCCCTCTGTATATCTGAGTGTTCTGAGTATTATCGAGGTCAAACCCCTGACCGGCATAGCGTCCCCTGTTTTTTACGGCAAACGTCCTGGCCAGCACAGCCTGGGCTTTGAGCGCCTCCCGAGGCCACTCCGGGCTCATCTCCACCTTTAGAATTCCGCGAAGGTAGTCCTCGAGCGCGACTTCGTTTATCACCGTAAACCCCCCCGGCGCGCTGATTATTTTGAGAGTTCCGCGATACCTCGTACTCCCCCACCCGAGTCCGCTCGCCGCGGATACCTGCACTGGGAGGGAGAGCTTCCTGCCGCCGACGGAAATGTCCGCGCCGCTCGCCGTGACTACCGCCCCTTCCGACGCTGAGGCCCTCGTCCCCTTCGAATCGCGAAGCGTGAGCCCGCGCCCGAGAAGCTTTCCAGACGAGACCCCGATGTTCACGCCTATCTTCATCTGGAAATTCTCGACGGCCAAGGCCTTGCCGGCCAGCAACAGAATTATCGAAAGAATCGCCGCGGCAATATAGAGGTAATTTTTTTTCAAATATGCGTAAACGAAATGTCCCATCTGCTCGCGCCTCCTGTGGTTTTGGCGATAATCAGCATTTTCTATTTCCGCTGTACACTATGTCGCCCGGCGCCCTCCCAAACGGTGGGGCGGGAAGGCCGAGCTTCGAGGCCGCAAAGAGCGCAAGGCCCGCTATTAACATTATCGCTCCCGATATCATCAAAAACTTGGCGATTCCGCTCATTGCCGTATTATTCACCGTCCCCGTCGAGAAGCGAAAGCTGTCTGAACGAGACAGACGGCGTCACGCCCATGTAGCCGTAAGTGTTCCTGGTCGCCCTCCGCCCTCTGGGAGTGCGCTCCAACAGGCCCTTCTGAATCAGATAGGGCTCGTAGATGTCCTCGATCGTCTGAGTGTCCTCGTTCAATGCGGCGGCAAGCGTCGAGAGGCCGACGGGGCCGCCGTCGAAGAGTTCCAGGAGCGCCCGCAGGAATTTCCTGTCCTGCTCGTCCAGGCCGTACGCGTCCACGCCCAGCATGTCGAGCGCGGCTTTGGCGAGCCCGTCCTCGATCCTCGCCTCGTTTCGCACCTGCGCGACGTCGCGCACCCTTCTCAGAAGCCTGAGAGCCACCCTAGGGGTACCGCGCGAGCGAAGGCCAATCTCGCGCGCGGCGTCCGGGGCAATGTCGACCGACAACACATCAGCGCCTCTCGCGACTATCCGCGTCAGCTCGTCGGCCTCGTAAAGATGAAGCTGCTCGACGATGCCGAAACGGGCCCGCAGCGGAGAGGTCAGAAGGCCGAGTCTCGTCGTCGCGCCCACGAGAGTGAACCGCGGGAGCTGAAGCCTTATGCTTCGGGCGAGAGGCCCCTTCCCCACGATTATAGAGAGACAGAAGTCCTCCATCGCCGGGTAGAGAATCTCCTCTATGTTAGCCGACATCCTGTGAATTTCGTCGATGAACAGGACGTCGTTGGGCTGAATGTTCGACAGGATCGCAGCCAGGTCGCCGGCCCGCTCCAGGGCTGGCCCGGACGTAACCCTGAGGCTGCCGCCCATCTCCACCGCGATAATCCCCGCAAGCGTCGTCTTTCCGAGCCCTGGCGGACCGTAGAAGAGCGTGTGGTCCAGAGGCTCCTCCCGCGTCTTCGAAGCCTGAACGAAGATCGAAAGCTTGTCCTTCAGCGATTCCTGCCCGATAAACTCCTTCAGTGCCTGAGGCCTGAGAGAGGGGACGTCCTCTTCATGATCCCTCCTCAGGCTCTCGAATTCCTTTCCTCCGCCGCTTTTTTCCTCTTTTTTCCTGTTTTCCATATTACCCTGTCCGTCGCTCTCACTCATCTGCCGGTTATCCTCTGGAGCTTAGCAAGGGCTTTCATCATGAGTTCCTCCTCGGTCCATCCGCCCTCAGGGGACTCGGCGCCGCACGACGAAACCGCGCGAAGCGCTTCGCTCTGCGAGAAGCCCAGGCCGGTGAGGCCGGCGATAACCCCGGCGTCGGGCGAGGTCTTGCCGGATGATGGGGCGCGTCCGGCGAGCGAGGCGAATTTTTTCTCGACCTTCGACTTCAGCTCGAAGCATATCCTCTCGGCCCGTTTCGGTCCCAAACCGGGGACCGCGAGCTTTGAAGAGTCTCCGGCCAGGATGGCGGAAATTATCGCCTCGGCGTCGAGATGACGGAGAAGAGCGATGGAGAGTTTGCCGCCCATCGTCTTGACCTGCGTTATCTCGAGGAACAGGGCCCTCTCCGTCTCGTCGGAAAATCCAAAGAGCGACATTCCGGCGTCCGAAACCTGAAGGAACGCGGAACAGCTCAGGAACTCACCGGCCACGGCGGACGAGAGAAGGCGTCCGGACGCGAACACCTCCAGCCCGAAGCCGGATACGTCGAGCGTTATACTGTCATCGATAACAGCCGTAACCGTTCCTGAAAGGGTGCGAATCATGCGGCGCCTCCACATCTGTCGTACATCGCGAGCGACAGCCCCGTTATGGCGATCGCGAGCGCGTCCGCCGCGTCGTCGGGCCGCGGGATCGTCTCGAGGCCGAGGAGCCGCTTTACCATGCCCTGCACCTGAGATTTCTCCGCCGCCCCGTTCCCGCACACCGCGAGCTTCACCTCCGAGGGTTTAGGCTCGTAGGGAACCAGCCCGCGCTCCGCCGCGGCCAATAGCGCCACTCCCCGCGCCTG
Source organism: Synergistaceae bacterium (assembly GCA_031274115.1). The sequence continues at coordinate 842 of JAISQP010000105.1, read as the reverse complement.
AAAGACCATCTCCGCCGTCGTCCGGTTACGGCCGAAAAAGAGCCTTTCGACCGCCACGACATCCGGGCCGTGCTCGTCAATCTTTTTAACGAGGCACATGTATATCTCCCGCAGACGAAGCGAGAGCGGCTGTCCTGGCGCCGTCGAAACGGCCCCGTAGTCGAGCGCCCGCATCCTGTCGCCGTTTTGCGCCACAACCCCGTAGCCTAAGAGACCGACGCCCGGATCTATACCGAAGCAGATCAATTCCTTCTCTGGCTTTAATCCAACTGGGCCAGGATTTCGTCTGGTATCTCGAAGTTGGAGTATACGTTCTGTACGTCGTCGTGCTCCTCGAAGCGGTCTATCATCGAGAGGAGTTTTGACGCCTCTTCTTTCGTCTTCACCGCGACCGTCGTCTTCGGTTCGAGGGAGATCTCCGCGCCGCTCACTATATAGCCGGCGTCCTTCACGGCGGACGCGACCGCGGAAAGAGAAGCGGGGTCGCATGTTATCTCGAAACCGTCCTCCTCGCGCGTCATGTCGTCAGCCCCCGCGTCGATCGTGACGCCGAGCAGTTCGTCCTCGTCTATCCCCTTGCCGGTCACGGTCACGACGCCCTTGCGCTCGAAGTTCCAGGCGACGCACCCAAGCTCTCCGATGGCGCCCCCTACCTTCGAAAAGAGCGACCTCATCTCCGGCGCCGTCCTGTTTCGGTTGTCCGTCGACGTCTCCACCATGACCGCGACCCCGCCCGGACCATAACCCTCGTACGTGACGTCCTCGTAGGCAACGCCCTCCAGGTTCCCGGACCCGCGCTTGATTGCCCGTTCGATGTTGTCCATAGGAACGTTGCCCTCGCG
>JAISQP010000047.1 GCA_031274115.1 Synergistaceae bacterium | reverse complement strand
ACGCGAACAATCCAGTTTATCTCGCCGAGTACCGGGCGATGGTCGTGTTCTTCAAGGCGGTCGCGGCGGCGAGGGAAGAGAAGGCGGAGGTTGACACATGCAGGAAATGAGCGCTAAAGACTGCGCGGGGCTGTTCAGAGTAAAACCTAAGACTTGGTATGAATGGTGTCGCTACGATCCAACTGCGCCGAAGCCTGTGCATACCGCGCCGCGCTTTTCGAGGTGGAACGAAGAAGACGTGTTGGCGTATCAGGCTCTGCTTATCGCGGAGAACCGAACGGGATACGTAAAAAGAAAGGAGGTCGCGTAATGAACCACAACCAGACGCATTTCAACGTATCGCAGCACCGGCGCATAGGATTCATAAAAAGGATTGCCCGCGCGTACACGCGGTACAGGGAAGAGAAGAGCATTCTTCATCGGCGCAGTAAGAATGTCGTCGGGATCGACCGGGCGGAGATTGCTTCGGAGCGGGACCCGTTGGGGAGAAGGTGAAGGCGAGAATGGCGACCGAGAAAAGCACACGCCATAACATGACAGTCAGACTCCCGAAGGATTTGCGCGATTGGCTGGAGGCGGAAGCGGAGAAAGAAATACGGCCTGTGGCAAACCTGATCGTGAAGGTTCTCGCGGAGTACAGAGAGAAAAAAGAGGGGAGAAAGTGAAGGCGAGATGCGCGAGCTATTATCAAAATCCATCTCTCTGAAAATATCAGAAGGCGATTACAAATGGCTGATGGATGTGGCGATCAAAGAGGATCGCGCTGTCGGCGCGGTGGCGAGGATGGCCATTAAGAGATTGCGGCAGGAAAATAAGTATCCCCTCCATTCGGAGGGGACGGAGTAGAACCATTAACAGAGGCAGACGCTGGAACGTCTGCCCATAGTATAGCAGGAGGTCTTGAAAAATGGAACCTGGAAGATACAGAGGGATCAGCAACGAGGAATATCACAAGGGACCGGGGATATCGAGCAGCGGGCTGGGTATGATCGCAAGTACGCCGGAGGAATATTTTTATTCACTGACGCATCCGCGCGAGGAAACGAGGGCAATGGCCGTAGGCTCGGCGTTTCATAAGCTCGTGTTGGAGCCGGAAGGATTCGACGATGAGTTTTTCGTCATGGATGATGCTCAGGTCTGTGCGGAGATCGGCGGCGCAAAACCCCGCGCCACGAGCAAATATAAGGAGTGGCTCGAAGGCTTCCTATCCGCGAACGCGGGGAAAACCCTGCTTGAGTATGGCGAATACGAAGGAATAAAAGAGATGGCGAAGTTAATACGCAGGCGAAAAGCGTTCAAGGCAATCAGCGCTCCGGGAAGAGCGGAGGATTCTTTTTTCTGGCGTGACCCGGAACTTGGCGTGCTCTGCAAGTGCCGACCGGACTACCTGCGCGACGACAACTATATCATCGACCTCAAGACCACGGAGGACGCGAGCCCGGCGGGGTTCACGCGCTCAGTGGAGAATTACCGCTACTACGTACAGGCCGCGTTTTATATACAGGGCGTGGAGGCCGTGACGGGCGAGCCGGTGAAGGGGTTTGTCTTCGTCGCTGTCGAGAAGAAGCCCCCGTACCTCGTAGCCTGTTACGCGGCGGACGACGATATGATCCAAGCTGGAAACGAAGAGGTCCGGCGCTGCCTCGAACTTTACGAGGAGTGCAGCCGCACGGGCGTATGGCCGGGATATCCCGACGAGATACTGCCGCTCTCGCGCCCGCGTTGGGCGACGACGACGGCGTGAGGAGGAGAATTGTCATGTCTGAAAACACGATGGTCGCGATAAATAACAATCAGATACAGCCTTATTCGAGCGCGGATAGCTTTGCGCTCGCCCAGAGAATGGCCATGTCGCTCTCGAAGTCTACTCTGGTTCCGCCTGAATTTCAGGGCGAAGCCGGCGTAAGCAACTGCCTGATCGCTATCGAGATGGCCGGGAGAGTAGGCATGAGCCCGTTCATGTGTATGCAAAACCTTTACGTGATTCATGGCCGCCCCTCGTGGTCCGCGAAATTCCTGATTTCCATGATAAACACATGCGGCAGGTTCGAGAGCCTTCAATACCGCATGAACCCGGAGAAAACGGCCTGCGTCGCCTACGCGAAGGACAAGCGGACGGGAGAGGTGTTGGAGGGGCCGGAAGTCTCTATCGAGATGGCGAAAAAAGAGGGCTGGTTATCGAAAAACGGTTCGAAATGGGTCACCATGCCGGAGATTATGTTGAGCTACAGGGCCGCCTCGTTTTTTGCCCGCATTTATTGTCCGGAGCTGTCGTTGGGTATCAATACCGTTGAAGAGGAGCACGATATCGGAGAGGGCGGCTATTCAGAGCCTCGCCCCGTCGGCCAGCCGACGAAAACCGAGAAGGCGAAGAAGATCACCGGCGACATCCTCGGGAACGACGCGCCAGTTATAGACGCGGAGTTGAAGGCCGAGCCGGAACCAGCGCCGACTCCGACAGTTCCAGAACCGAAAACCGCGTCGGCGACAGCGCCTCCGGCTCCGACGCCAATAACGCCGCCAGAGCCGGAGGCGAAAGAGGCGAAACAGGAAGAGGTTTCCGATCCGGAAGCGCCTCCGCTCGCCTCGCAGTCCGAGTGCAGGAAGATATGGCAGGCGTATT
>JAISQP010000156.1 GCA_031274115.1 Synergistaceae bacterium | reverse complement strand
GCTTGTAGCGGAGCTCGGCTCACATCCTGAATTGAACGTATTCAGAAGCCTCCTCGGGCCCGATTCTCTGCAACACAGGTACATAAGCGAGGACGCCTCGTCCGGCGTCGCTCTGCTCGTCTCGCTCGCCCGTAAAGCGAAGGTAGAGACTCCGCTCACGCAGGCTGTGCTGACGCTTTTTTCGATTATTAACGGCATTGATTATTACGCTGAGGGACGTACTCTTGAAAATTTCGGATTGGCGGGGGGATCTCTGACTGAAATCGAAAGTTTTCTGATCGACGGCATACGTCCCGACTAGAGGATACCGCACGAAAGTCCTATTGCGTTCAACGCAGGAGGAGCCCAATTCAGCCTGGAGGAGCAGAAGTAACGACCACAGTTCGGCACCGCGTTTTTTGATTCATGCCAGCCTCTATTTTTTGTTCGAAAAGCTCGACCTTTTCGGTAATTCATAGCATAATATGTTAAACAGTCTTATAAACCCATGAACAATTGGCGAGGTAATAAACGTGAATTTATCGGAAGTAGCGCAAACATGTCGGCATGGAAGCGCCCCGCCCTGTGTTTCTGTCTGCCCGCTGAGGCTCGACGTCAGGAAGATGATGGAACAAGTTCGCGGCGGCGCGTTCGCGGCGGCTTACAGGCTTTACGCAAAGAGCGCCGTGTTCCCCGGAATTGTCAGCCATATCTGCGACGCGCCCTGCGAGGACGCGTGCGCGCGAACAGACCTCGACGGTCCCCTGTCCATTCGTGAGCTGGAATTGATCTGCTGGCGGCGCTGCCGCGATAAAGCCGCCGGCTCGTTCTTCATTCCGCAAAAAAACAAAAAAGTGCTGATTGTCGGCGGAGGCCTGTGCGGGATGACCTGCGCGGCGAAGCTGGCCGGGCGCGGTTACTCGGTCACTCTGGCGGAGAGGAGCGGCCGTCTGGGAGGCAGGTTATGGGAGCTGGACAGCGACTTGCTTCCGCGAAGCGTCCTGGAAGCCGATTTAGACGGGCTTGCAAAGATGCCTTATTTGGAGATTTCGCTCGATACCCCTGTCTCACATTTTGAAAATGATGGATTTGACGCCGCGCTGGTCGCGATCGGCGAATATGGGGACATAGAGGAAAAAAGGGAGGTTGGCGGCGTCATATATGACCTTGGCGTCCGCGGCGAAGGGCCGCTCGACGCCCTGAGGCGCGGGAGCGAGCTCTCCTTCGCCGTCGAGTCATACATAAAAGTCGGCGCTGTCAGACTTCAGCAGGCGCCGGACGACGGGCCGTGCTCGTTTGCGCCCGTGTTGAAAAATATACGCCCGGCCGACCCCGTGACCCCGGCTGACCCCGCTTCGTGGACGGACGACGAGGCCCGGACGGAGGCTGGCCGCTGCATCCTCTGCGACTGTAACGGCTGTATCGAAGAGTGCGACATGTTTCGTTATTACAACAAGGACCCCAGAAAAGCGCTGATGGAGACGAGCGACACGGTCAACAAAACGCAGGCCAACACGAAAATCGCGCTCAGGCAAATTCTGTCCTGCACTGCCTGCGGGCTCTGCGAACCGGCCTGTCCCGAAAAGATAGATTTCAGATCGATATACATGGAGAGCCGGCGCATAATGCATAAGACGGGGCATCTTCCGGACGCGCACTACGACTTCTGGTTGAGCGACATGGCTTTCTCGAACGGCGACGCGGCGCTCTCGATAACGCCGCCTGGGAGCGCCGCGCCGCGCTTTCTTTATTTCCCGGGGTGCCAGATGGGCGCGTCCGACCCCGAATATGTGACGAGGTCATATCGCTGGCTGAGGCAGGCCTTTGATGAAGAGGCGGCCCTGGAACTGCGCTGCTGCGGCGCCCCGGCTTTCTGGGCCGGAGACGAGGCGCTTCATGAAGAATCGCTGGACGCAATCCGCGTCCGCTGGCGCGAGTTGGACGGCCCTATGTTCATACTGCCTTGCCCGACCTGTCTCGACATGTTCAAGCGCCACTTGCCCGAAATCGGCGTTCTCTCGCTCTGGGAGGCCATGGCCGAGAGCTTTCCGGTCAGCGAAACGTCTCCGGGATACCCCGTATCGATCTTCGACCCTTGCTCCAGCAAGTACAGCCCCAAGGCGCAGGAGAGCGTAAGGACGCTCGTAAAAAACGCGGGCTGCGATATAGAGGAATTGCCGTCCGCGGGAGAGAGCGCGCGTTGCTGCGGATATGGCGGACTGATCTACTCCAGCAACCCAAAGCTGGTCAAAGAAATACAAAAGCGCAACGCCGAGCTTGGAGAACGTGACTACGTCACGTACTGCACAAATTGCAGAGAGAGCCTCGCGTCTTACGGGAAGGGCGCCCTGCATGTCCTGGACGTCGCCCTGTTCGACCCCCGGGAGCGCCGCGAGCGCACGCCGCCGGGCCTGACGGAGCGGCGGGCAAACCGCGTATCGCTAAAAAAGAGCCTGATGAAGGAGTGGCTGGGATTGGAGTATCAGGAAAAGCGCGAAGCGTATCACGACATGAGCCTCGATATTCCCGGCGAATTGCGTGAGAAAATGAACAGAGAACTCATACATGAAGATAATGTAAGACAGACCGTCCACTTTGGGGAGAGCGCGGACGCCAAGGTCTTTCACCCGGAGAGGGACAGCTATACATGTCATCTCATGCAGGGGACGCTCACCTTCTGGGTCGAGTACCGCGTTGGCCGGGGCGGCGAATATGTCCTTCTGAACGTCTACAAACACAGAATGAGCATCGAGGAGTAGGGGGCGTTCATGTGGATGAAAAGCTGATCTGCCACAAGTGCGGTCTGGAACTCCTGCCGCGGAAGACGGTTTTCAATTATATGGGCTACAATTTTAAGACGGACCTCCCCAGGTGCCCCTCATGCGGATTGCTCTATATACCGGAGGACCTCGTGACCGGCAAAATGGCCTCCGTCGAGATGGAGCTCGAAGAAAAATGACTGAAAATATCATACGCGAAACGCAGAGCCTCTGTCCTGTGTGCCTAAGCCGCGTGTCCGCGCGCCACGTGAGGGAGGGGAACGACATATACCTCGAGAAAACATGCGCCCTCCACGGCGAGTTCCGCACGGTCATCTGGCGCAAAGAGGACTGGATGCCCATGGAGTCATGGCGGGGGGACGCGCCGGCGCTCGGCGCGGACGCCGATCTGCCCTGTCCCGGGGGCTGCGGCCTTTGCGAAGATCACGCGCAGGAAACCTGCTGTGTCCTTCTGGAGGTGACCGGCCGGTGCAACCTGCGTTGCGAATACTGCCTCGCTGGGGAGTGCGCCTCGCCCGACCCTCCCCTCGATACCGTGAAAAACTGGCTCGGAGATCTGGCGCGGTCGGGCCGGACCTTTCTCCAGCTCAGCGGCGGCGAGCCGACGGTTCGGGACGATCTCCCTGAGATCGCCTCGCACGCCAAGAGCGTCGGTTTCGAATATGTGCAGCTCAACACGAACGGCCTGCGCATTGCGAAGGACGCCTCCTACGCCAGAGCGCTCGCCCGCTCCGGCGTCTCGTTCGTCTTTTTGCAGTTCGACGGGACGACGGACGACGCCTACATGTCGATGCGGGGCGCGCCCCTGTACAAAATAAAGCGCAAGGCGATCGATAATTGCGATAGGTGCGGTCTTGGCGTAACTTTAGTGAGCACTGTGGTCCCGGGCGTAAACGATCATGATATCGGAGGGCTGATCTCGCTCGCCGTATCGCTTTCTCCTGCCGTGCGCGGCGTACACTTTCACCCGGTCAGCTACTTCGGGCGTTACCCGAAGCAGCCTGATGACTCCATGCGCATGACATTGCCGGAGCTTTTACTGAAAATCGAGCTTCAAACAGGCGGCATGATAACCAGGGAATATCTTTTCCCCTCTCATTGCGATCACCCTATGTGCGGCTTTCACGGAGACTTCGTAGTCATGCCGGACGGTCTGCGCCCACTTGCGGGCAAAGGCGCGGAGGCCGAGGAAAGTTGCTGCTCCAGGCCCCGTTCCGCCGCGGAAAAGAGCCGCCGTTTCGTTGGGCGGAGGTGGCGAAGGCGCGGCAAACCAGGGGCTTGCTGCGGTTCCGGCGCGCCGGATCTGGAGAGCTTCGACGGTTTTCTGGACAGAGTTCACTCTCACGGCTTCACGATAACGGCGATGGCGTTTCAGGATTGCCTGAACATCGATCTCGAGCGCCTGCGGCGATGCAGCCTGCACGCCTACGTCGACGGCAAGGTGATTCCGCTCTGCGTTCGGTATCTCACCCCGCAAAGAGCGTGACAGCAAGGGGAGTTCCGCGCCCCGGAGGACTGGAGCTCACCGTGCGGATGCTCTCCGCGCGCCGGCTTCCTCGCGGCGCGCGCCTGATGGACGTTGGATGCGGGGAGGGCGCGACGGTGGAGCGTCTCCTGGAACTCGGGTTCGACGCTGTCGGCGTAGATATCGAGCCCGAGCCCCGCGCTAGAGGTTCGCTCCCCATAGAGCCCGGCTCCGCTTACGCTCTGCCGTGCGGCGACTCCGAGCTGGACGGCGTACTGTGCGAATGTGTTTTTTCTCTGCTCGATCGCCCGGAGGCCGCGCTCGCCGAGTTCAATCGCGCCCTCAAGCCCGGAGGCGTTCTTTTTATGTCCGACGTCTACTCTCTTGCGGGAGGCGGGCGGGCTGAAGGCGCGTCGAAACACATCCGGACCGAGGCCAATATCAGGCGTCTGCTGAGACTCGGCGGCTTTAAAGTGGAGTTTTTCGAGGATCATTCCGGCGCCCTGAAGGCTATGTTCGCTCAAATGATCATGGATATGGGAAGCGAGGAACTGTATCGCATCCTCGGAGCGGACCGCGAATATATGAAAAGTCTGAAGTGCGGTTATTTCCTGCTCGCAGCCCGCCTCGAAAAAACGAGCCGAGGGCGGAATGTCGCGGACGCCGTCCCCGGCTGATACCAACTTCTACGCCAGAGAAACGGGCAGAATCGAGCAATTACCGCGTCTTACAACCTCGCCAAATTTAAAATTCACAGGCGCGCTGAACAATGGACCATCGTATACAAAGGTATGATACTCGCCGTTTTCACCGCAGATGTCCGCGCCTTCAGAGGCTATTTCCTCCGCCAGTTCCCTCGTGAGCGTTCTGCCGAGAAATTTTTCGCTCAATCTCGACGGATCCACAATGGTTATGACGGCTTTAAAACCGGCGTCTATAAGCTCGTAAACGAGTTCCCGCCTGTTGCCATTCCAAATCGGGAACAGGCTTTCGAGCCCGGCGGCCTTACAGCGGGAAGCGCACCAGTCGTAGTGAAGCTGTATGTCGATATCCCCAAAAACACAGGCGCTCGCTCCCCGCCCCTTGACGCGCTCAAGGGCGGCCTCGAAATCCTGCGCGTAGCCGTCCCCCTCTCCGGTTTTGGCCAGCTCCAGCGGGATGCCCATCAATTCCGAAACTTTATACAGCATCTCTGCCGGAACGCCGTGAAACCACGAACGCCCTGCGCCCTCGTTATAGGTCGTCAACAAGCTCACCGGCTCACGTCCGCTCTTCACGGCCCGGTGCAGAGCCAGCGCGCCGTCCTTCCCACCGCTGTAAGAAGCCGCAAACTTCATCTTTCCAGTCATGACGTATGCTCCTTATGCAAAAAATAGAGGCCCACGCCTCTTTAAAAGTATTGATGTTTATTGAAGCAACGGTTAAAATGCGCCCGCGGTTACCGCTTCTTTTTGACGCCGCAGCTTGTTTTATAAGAACAGTTATAACATGAACTAACAGTAAAAGCAATACAAAAATAAGAACCGACGGTCACTGACAACCTGTCTTCTGAGCCTCGGGCGGAGGGAAGATAAATGAGAGAGGATTTTACCTCGATCCGGCAGTTGAGGGATTACCAGCTGGAGCGACTGAACGGCGCCGTTCGGCTGGCTGCCGGGCGGTCGCGTTTTTACGCGAAGCGTCTGTCCGGCGTGAGTTTGCGGCTGGAGAAGCTGGAGGACGTCGAGCGCCTCCCGTTTACTGACGAGAATGATCTCATGGGAGGAATAGA
>JAISQP010000120.1 GCA_031274115.1 Synergistaceae bacterium | reverse complement strand
GCAGAGCAGAGCAGAGCAGAGCAGAGCAGAGCAGAGCAGAGCAGAGCAGAGCAGAGCAGAGCAGAGCAGAGCAGAGCAGAGCAGAGCAGAGCAGAGCAGAGCAGAGCAGAGCAGAGCATCATCTTCAGGGGCTCTGGACGGGCGAGCTTCGGCGGGTTGGCGCTGCGCCTGGGCAAGAGGGCCGTGAGGGGACCTTAGCGACAGAATGGAGGGCTCAAGATGAATATTGAAAATAATTGAGTTAGAGGAGGTTAACATATTATGATGCATTTAAGGAAATCAGCGAGATTTTCATATCTCTATCTCGTGATTGTCTGCTTTTCCCTTGTCCTTGCGAGCATCGGTACTGCGGAAGCGCACTTACTGACAATCTTACCTGAAAATTTGGAGCCAACGCTTGATGCTCCCTATACACTCGATCTCTCATACAGCGAGGTATTACCGAAAGCGCAGTACGGCGCTTCACTGGTAGGACCTGGTGATCTGGGTTTCTCCGCAACATTTTTCTATAGTGACAACACGAATTCTGACTTCCCCGCATTTGATAACTATTATGCCACTGATGATCATAGTCCGGGGAAAGAGACCCACAGATCGACAACTGCCGGCGGCGTAACAGTGGCTGGCACGACAATTCTATGGGCGCGCAGCGAAATGAACATGATGGGCGTGATGCCGTATTACGCCTACTCCAAGGCGATTTTAAACCCGACAAATGACGCTTATTCCACCACTCAGGTCGGCAGCGCCACGTTTGACTTTCCGAACGCTGGCACACAAGCTGTCTTGGAGATAGTGCCAACGACAGATCTGGCACTAGCTGAGGCGGGAAATCCCATTACGTTCGAGGTGTATTTCAATGGCGCCCCGCTGGTAGGCGCAGAGGTCGAATGGGCCGACGCGCTTTCGCCCGTGACGATTGGCGTGGAGGGGGAGACAAATCTCGCGTCGCTTGCCACAACTGACGCGTCCGGTCAATTCGAATTCACCCCGCAGCATCCGGGCATTAACGCCCTCGCGATAATGTATGACGAAGCCGGAAAATATTATGCGAACACCCTGATATTCAACGTTCCTGTGGCGCACGTCACTACGGGGGCCGAGCTTGACGCAGCGATCAGAGCGGCCGGTACGGGCCATACGACGACGATCGTATTGGATAACGATATCGACGCGACGACCTCGGCAACCTATGGAGCGGTGGAGCGCGGACCCGGCAAATGGGTGACGATCGACGGAGGCGGAAATACCATCAACGGCGATACCGATCCTGATACTTCCAGCACTCCCGTGAAGTACACGGGTTTGCGTTTTGGCAGCAATTATCAATCTAGCGTAAACGGTAACAAGGTCGTGTTGAAAAACCTGACATTCAATAAGCTGAACAACGGCGTGCGATACGGAGGAGGGGCCATTGCGATGAATGGCGGCGCCCTCGAAGTAGATAATTGCACATTCAATGAAAATAGGGCTTCGGGAGCTACAAGCCGAGGCGGCGCAGCACTGCTGGTGCAGCATGGTACTACTGGCACAGTCTCAGTTAAAGACAGCGATTTCACTGGAAACGTGGCAACTGGTCCAGGAGGCGCGATATTTGTAGCCGGCCCAACGACTATAGAAGGCTGCGACTTCGATGGCAATATAGCGACTCAAGGCGGCGCTATAGCCCTTACCGGCAGCGGCGGAACTCTCGCTGTCGACGCGACTTCCACGTTCACGAACAACGTAGCGACGTACTCGGGCGGCGCTATCCACATCTACGGCGTGAGCGGCAACAACTACTTCGCGGCGCCCATTACCGCGACGATAGAAGCTGGGGCAACGTTTACCACCAACATCGATGGCGTCGATGACCTTGTCAATGCCGACACCAATAATTACGTCCTGAGCGTCAATTATCCGGCGACGTTCACCGCGAATATTGACAGCGCGAAACTGAGCAGTCTTACAGTCGGCGGGACTCCTGTTCAGCCGACCTACTTCGCCGACGCAAATCGTTCGACGCCGATAAACGCGCCGATAGAGGTCAGCAGCTACGAACAGTTGCGAGACGCCCTGGGTTACTACGCTTACGACAATTCAGGCGTAAGGGATACCGCTATCACCCAAGGAACAGCTGAAGCGGGGGACGTGGTGGTCATAACGGGCCCCATATCGTATCACACGCACGATAACAATAAGAGCTCCCACCCGACGCTTGACGCGGAGACCGGCGCTACGCTCTTCGTCGACAGGGACCTGACTATCCTCGGCAACGGGAAAACAATCTACGGTAACGGGTATCCCGTGTTCGACATCGATGGCGGCGAACATCCGGTCAGTGTTGGGATCGGAAACCTCACGGTCTCAGGCGGCGGCTACAGCGCGAAGCTCGGCGGTGCAGTGTTCGTAGAGGGCAACGCGTCGCTGTCCGTGTACAATTCGACCTTCGTGAATAACGTGGCGGGCGCCGGCAGCGCCGGATCCAATATAGCCGGCGGCGGAGGCGCGATCTACCTCGACCCGCACGGCGGCGACACTCCGAAGCTGACAGTGGCAAACAGCAACTTCATTGGGAACCGGGCGCCTTACGGCAGCGGCGGCGCGATTTCCGCGCTGAACGGCGAGGTCACGATAAACAGCGGTACGTTCGATGGAAACAGCGCTGCCGAGGGCGGGGCCATCGGCGTGAAGGGGACCGGAACTCTGACATTCAGCGGCAACACGGCGAAGACGTTCAGTAACAACGAGGCTACTTACTCCGGCGGCGCTATCGTCATCCATTACGGCAGGAGCTGGTACAAGAAAGAGGCGGCCTTGAACCAGGATTCCCGCATAACCACGCTCCTCAACGGCGCCGCAATCACTTTCACAGACAACAGCGCGGAGTTCGGGGACGACATAGCCTACAGCCGCTACTACGACTCGGACTTCCCAGATGACGCGAGCTCTCTGTCCGACTTCGTTAACGGAACTGACGCGAATCTCTTGTTCGTCGAGGACCTCCGGTTCTCCGACATCAACAGAACCACGCTCTACACTGTACCTGCGCCTCCATCTGGCGGCGGCGGCGGTAGCGGTGGCGGCAGCGGCGGCAGTGGAGGCGGCGGCAGCGTCACTCCTCCGGCTGACGACGGCGGCGAACCCGTCGTGCCTCCAGTTACCCCAGTCACCCCCGGAACAACGCCCGTCGGCGACGTAACGTTCGACCTCAACAATCCATCGTCCCTCGTCGGCGTTGTCATAACGCCAAGCGAGATCGATCTGGGCTCGGGCCTCGAGGCCGATATCGTGACGGCAGTCAACCCGACGTCAGCGCAGATCGCGCTGCTCGGCAGGCTGGGCCTTTCCGTATCGCTCGATCCGACAACGGGCGGAATCGCGGTAGCCGTGACCGGCACGCCCACCGCGGTAGGAATCCTGGACGTTCCCATAGTGGTCACGGACTCGAGCGGCGTGTCGCACGACGCCACCTACAGGGTCGAAGTTCTGCCGAAGAACACGACTGGCGCCACAATTTCGATTTCCAACCCAAGGGAGGTCGTAACGCTCCTGGAGGGCTCGCCGGAGAACCCGACCGTCACCGTTACGCTCCCAACCGACGTACCGGCCGAAGAAGCGGCGGAGGCCAACGAGTACGCGGCGAGCTACAGCTCGTTCAACATTAACGTTGGATTCAGCGGCGGCTTCAATTTCTCGAGCGCGCGCTTCGAGACATCGTCATCGGTGAACCAGCGCGGAGCGGGAAGCGCTAATCTCATCGTGAAGGGCACGGCGACGGACAAGAGTCTGTCGAATGTGGCGTTTACCTCGGTCACATACGTATCCGGCACTGAGAGAATTACACGGCCCCTCTCCCTCAAACTGAGCGAGACGAGCCTTAACGACGAGACGTCCGCCGGCGGCGGCGGTATCGGCGATAGCGGCGGCAGCAGCGGCTGCGACTCGGGCTCCGGCGTGTTTGCCCTGGTTGCGCTCGGCGCTGTGGCTCTTCGCAAAAAGAACCAGGGAAGCGCTGATTGAAATAGCTAATAGCCAGTGTAATTTTATCGGTTTGGATCAGATCGCGGATAGCCCCCGGCAAGCCGGGGGCTATCCGCTAGTCGGCGGCGCGGTACGTCTTCTCGAAAATATCTCTATTTATTATGTAAACGTCGCTGAAATCAGTCTCAGGAGCGGCGATGTAATCCCCGGCGCTTCCGTGGAAATATTTTTCCGAATCCCATTTGGAGAATACTTTTGTGTCCTTTAAAAGTTTCGAGGCGCGAATTATTTTGTCTCCTTTCGCGACGCAGGGGCGAGCGAAGGGCAGCACGGATTTTTTCTCTCCCGTAATTTTTTCGGTAATCGTGGGCTCGTATTCAAAACGAGGGGCGTAAGGCGCGTCGCAGTCGGCGTAAGACTCCTCGTAGCGATCCTTTCTGATTGGGTACGCTTCTCCCTGCGGGCCGATCATGACGTACACGTCCCAGGACGCGACGGTATCGACGTCGCCCTCGAGCGTTCGGACGTTTATCTGAGCGCCCTCGCTGAACATGTCCGTAGTGCGCGCGCAGCCCACGGGGATCGGCAGTTTGCGAAAGCGCTTCATCGATGCGAAGTCAATTTTATGGTCGTCGCAGTACACCAGGTCGAAATTATTTTGATAGCTTTCTACGCGCGAGCGGAGAAAATCGTCAGGCGTCACGCCGGGGAACGCTTTAGCCAGGGATTCGCCGCTGATATACCCACCGGCTTTTTCTATGCCGCCCCCTCCCGATCCGACGCCCTTGGTCAGAAAGGCGGCCAGCTCGTTTGCCATGATCTCTCGCGCAACGCTCCTTATCGAAAGCTTGAGCCCGGTCGGAACGTCGCAGTAAACGACGCAGCTTCCGAACTGCTCGACCTGCTGCGCGATGTCGCTCGAAAACCCCAGGAGGTTCGGGTCGCACGGGCGTGATTTCAGCAGCCCCATATTCTCGATGATCCGCGCCGAGGACAAGGTCTCCGCCACTACGTCCAGTTCGTCCATGGAGAGCATGGAGTTTTTCAGCTTCTTTATCACCGGCCAGTCCACGGGCATAAATTCGGACAGATCGCGGTCCAGAGGGTGTCTCATCTCCGCGAGGCTGTTGGTATCGGTAAAAAGGCCGTAGTAGAGCGCGGTAAAAACTTCCGGGTTCGCGGCGAAGTCGAAGCCCTCGCTCCTCATCAAGCTCCAGACAAGCGTGGAGCAGCTGCCCAGCGCGGGCTGTATCACGACCATCGGCCCCTCGGGAATCTCCGGCCTGTGATGATCCAAGACCGCAAATTCTCCGGCCCCGAATTTTCGCACGTTCCCGGCGCCGTACTGGCAATCGACCGTCACGAGCAATCCGCACTCGGAGAGTTCGTCGACGTATTCGAGAGGTATATCGAGCAGCTTGAGCATCCACGTGAGGTTCGTTTTCGTCACCCTGCCTGCGCCGCTGTAGACGAGTCTCGCGTCGGCGCCCCGGGATTCCAGAAAACGCAGGAGCGCGAAGCCGCTCGCGATCGCGTCGGCGTCCGGGATATCGTGGCACTGAATCACTATGCCGCCGTATCGCGCGAGATCGCCCAGTTTCATCCCGCTTCTCGGTTCACCGGTCTGCGACGGCGAACTTCACCGCTGTCACGAGCGTCTCGTCCGTCCAGATTCTCCAGCTCGCGTACGCTCTTACCTCGTAGTAGCCCGCGTCTAGCGGCGCATCCAATAAAACCGAGTCAAAGTCTCTTTCGCGGACACTCACATAGGTCCTGAATTTGTCATGCGGCGCTCCGGCTTCGTAAACGCCCATTATGGCGCCGTCGTCGAGCATATATTTCGGGACGCCGGCCACCTTTGTGCGTATGTTTTCGCCGGGGACATACTCCTGTTTGTCGATTTCTATAGAGAACGCTCCAGCGGCGCTTCCCTCGACCGTAATCGGGACGCTCGCCGCCAGAGTCGCCTCCTCCAGGACGTTGCCGCTGGTATATCCCCGAATCTCGTACTTTCCGGCCTCCAGAGGAGCGTAAAGCTTGACGCCCTCTCCCGTGTAGCGGACGAATTCGCTCGACGCAAATTCCCCGTGCGGCGCTCCGGCTTTACAAACGCCGACTATCGCGCCGTCGTCGATCATGCCCTGCGAAAGTCCCGATACGTTTATATGGATTTGCTCGGCCGGCGCGTAGACCGTTTTCGCGAGGCTGATGGAATAGATGGAATAGGTTTCTCCCTTGGCTCGCCCCAAGCCTTGAACCGACAGCCAGACCGCGAGGACCGCTATGACGGCCGCGGCCGAAATCGCCAGGCGAAATTTTTTGGCGCCACGTCTTTCAGCGTCGTTTTTTTTGCCGCCGGTCTGTGAGGAGACGCTTTCATCTTTCCGAGCTACCTTGTTAAAGTCGAGGGCCTCACAGATCAGTGAGGCGATTTCCCCTGAGTTCCTCGCGTTAGTGATGCCCTGGGTCGAGTTCAGTCCGAGCGCGAGTCCGGGGGGAAGCACCTCCATTCCGTCGAGGTAGATGGGGATTATTCTTATTTTGTTGTTCAGCGCGTATTCGATCTCCGAGCGGACGTACGGGGAACCGACCGACTCCTTCGTTATGAAGGCTATAAAAATTTTGCATTTCGTTATTGCCGTGGCGATTTCATCGGTCCACGTCGAACTGATATTTATCCCCTTGTCGTACCATATCGAAAAACCGCTCCCGCCGAGGCTCTCGATTATCGGGAACACCCTTCCCGCGTCCATGTGGGCGTAGCTGACGAACACGAACGATTCGTCCTCGATCCCGCACGGGATTACATTGCATGACACTTTCTGATTTGACATGGCTATCCTCCTGCGTCAAATGAAAAAAGATTTTAGTAATTTTACCACGACTTGCCGCCAATGCCTCGGTCGTCCGTCTTTGTGCCAAAAGACAATCAAAAAGACTGCCCTTGACGGTAGGGCAGCCCGATATTACAATCTCTTCCAGATGTTACCGGATTACCCCAATTATCTTGAGTAACAGCTCAAGAAATTGGAGAAACACAGTAAGCAGAGGAGCAAGAGCCAAAGCCCTGGAGAGGTGGTCTTGCTCCTCTTTATTATCTGGAAGGTTGTCTTTGCCTTTCGGCATCGCGTCACCTCCCTCAGAGGGAAGACCTGTTCACTCGCCCGGCTCCCTGCAACACCGGGAAGGCCGTCGAGAGGATTATATCACGATGAATAAAACCGCCGCCTATATCCGCGTGTCCTCGGGAATACAGGGGAATACAGGTCGAGACAGCGTCAAAAAAACTGCCTTTGTCGTCCGTCCTTGTTGACTTCAACCCACATATGGATGATACTTATAGTGTTATGTATGTTATGTACGCCATGTATAGCATTCACCTTTATCCTTTTGTGAGAAGGAGGCGTTTGATGTGAACGAGAGAATTGAGAGACTGCGCAGGGAGAGTTTCGAGACGCGCCCGAGTTTTTCCGCAGAGAGAGCGCTGCTGGAGACCGAGTTTTACGAGAAGAACGACGGAAAGTTTGCCACTCCTGTGCTTCGGGGGATGAACTTCAAGTACATCTGCGAGAGGAAGACGATCTATATCGGCCCGGATGAACTCATTGTCGGCGAGCGCGGGCCGCGTCCCAAAGCCGTTTCCTCCTTCCCCGAGCTCACGTGCCACTCTATAGAGGATCTGGAGATTCTGAACTCGCGGGAGATGCAGAGCTATTCAGTGGACGCGGAGGACATCGATATATATCGCGAGCGGGTCATTCCGTACTGGAGAGGCCGCAGCATGAGGGACAAGGCTTTTGCGAGGATGCCGCAGAAATG
>JAISQP010000145.1 GCA_031274115.1 Synergistaceae bacterium | reverse complement strand
CTATTCGCTCTCTTTGAAGGATCACAAAAAAATCAGGCAGACATCCTATATGACTGTGCTGGGGAGGTCTGGCCGTGTCGGCGGAGACGCCTGGGAATAGAGGCAAGTTCGTCATACTGATCGGGCTCCTTTTCGGGCTCGGTTACATGACCGGTTTTTTCTCGGGCTTCGGCTACGGAAAGTTCAAGGCGCCGGCGGAACGCCAGGTCGCGGTCGCGACAAACGCGCCGTCCCTGCCTGACGCGGCCGCGGCTTTCGGTTTGCCCGGCGCGGAGGAGGAACATGACGAAGATGACGCGGTCTTGCTCGACTCCGAGCTCGTCCTGGGGGAACATGAACTCGGCGAGGACGAGAACGGACTATTTATCTCAGGAATGATATTCAACCGGTCGCCTCACGGGTACGACGCGGTGAGGGTCGCGTTCGATCTGTGCGACTCGAACGGAGGCGCGTACAGCGGCATTACGGACGTCACTTACGAAAGGATGGAACCCGGGGATTCGTGGGGGTTTACGATCTATATCCCTTACTCCGATATGTCTCTATTCTCCTCATACAAGCTTCACAGCATCATGGGTACCTCGAAATGACCGCGGCTGGCTTCCATAAATCAGGCGCGGGACGCCAGGAGCCTCGTCACGACGAGGAGTGTGACAAGCATGTTCATTTTAAGAGAGTGACGCTCCATCGACCAGGACTTTTTCAAATCGAACCCGCCCCCGCCCTCCTTCAGCCTTACCGCGAAGCCGGAGAGGCTAGGGATCATCGCGGGCGTGGAGTTCCTGTAATCGAGATACTCCTCCTTGAACCTCTGAAGCAGAAAGCGCTCCTCATATGGGATGATCGCGAACGAGTAGATCGCCAGGTAAACGACGGCAAAGGCGGCCACCCACTGCCACCCGGCCATAAGCGCCCATCCGCAGCCCATGACGCCGTTTCCCGCGTAAAGCGGGTTGCGCACCCATGCGTATGGCCCCCGAGTCACGAGCTCCGGGGCGTCCAGGATGAGAGTCCGATATTTGGGTATGACCCCGGCGGCCCAGAAACGAAGCGTTTGCCCTCCAACCAGAAGCGGAACGGCGAGAATAGTTCTGCCGACCGATGGATATACCTGGAAAACGAGGATCGCGAGGGCGAACGCGCCCCACAGAAGCCCTCTGTATTTGAAGACAGATTCCATCAGCCGCTGAGAAGAGATCACGGAGCTTCCTCACTGTCGTCAACGCTTTTGACCGAACCGGAGGCTATATCGCTCGCCACGTTCCACCCCAGCTCCCTTATCGCCACGATGAGGCCGAGGGCTATGCCCGTATGCTCAGTCAGAAAACGCCAGCAGAGACCCAGCATTCCGGCGACGTTCCACGGGACGAAGAGGCTGAATATCGCGGCCGCTCCGCCCTCCGCCACCACGCTCCCGCCCGGAGTAGGTATGAAGTACAGCATGAAGAGGAACAGAGCCTGTATCAAGACGCACTCCACGTACATCACCGGCGCGTACGCCACCGGCGTCCCCATCGCCCAGATCATGCACGGCATGACGGAGAGATAAGCCCACATCTGTCCGATACCTGCCAGGATCCCCAGCAGAAAGTAGCTCCTGCCCCTCGTAATGAAATCCCTCACGTTCAGGTTATAGGCGTCGATTTCCTTGTCCACCCACTTGACTATCTTGAGCACGAGTTTCGGCTTCAGAAAACCGAGCCTCTTCAGCAGCATCACCACCATGCCGATGAGCCGTTTGATGAGCTTTGGCCTGACGAGGCTGAGCGCTATCAAAAACCATGAGACCATGATGAACGCTATCACGTAAAAGATGAAACCCTTCAGCCGCAACCCGGTCACCGGCAGGTCCACGTGGAACATCAGGGTGAACGGAATAGTGAACCCGAGTATCAACATCGTGAGGATAGTTCGGACAAGCGTTATCGCGACAGCCTTCCCGACGCCTATGCCGCGCCGATACATCATGTACATCTGGAACGGACCTCCGCCGCTCTGCATCGGAGTGACGGCCGCGCCAAAATAATTAATCAGCGTGAGCTGCATGGACAACCGAAACGTGATGCGCTCACCCGCCGCTCTAACCAGCGCCTTGATCTTCAACGCGTCCAGCGCGAACACGATGACGACCAGCAACATGGCGACCGCCATTCGTCCGGCGTCGGCGCTTTTGAAGACCTCGACCGACGACGCGTCGACGCTCATGAAGAGCACCGTTCCGCTTACCAAAAGGCTGAGGGCAACGAAAATCGCAAGACCTTTTTTTACAGTCAACATGCCACCTCCTTATTAATCCGAGGCGCGTTATTGCAGCGGGGTCTCAGCGTGCTCCTTTACCTCTCTCCAAAAACCGGAGAAACGGTCTATCAACGGGATCAGTTCCTCTCTTATGAGGAAAGCGACCCGCATATTCTTTCCGCCCTCCATGCATGTCAGAATCTCTTTCTGAGTCGCGTTGAAACAGGCGATGAAATCGCCGTAGCCGCCCGATTTGAAGCTGTCCGGCGACATGGCGAAGAGCAGGCAGCACTTTCCAAATACCGCTAGCAGCCAGTCGATTCCCTCGACGCACTCGGAGAACCGAGATAGCGCCTCCTGCTCCTTCCTCTGCTCGAAGAGGGTCGCCACGTCCTCCAGCCCGCCCCCAAGGATCGAAAGATAGCGATCGCCTTCCGAAAGGGTTTCAGGAGCGAGCTCCCGAATCGCTTGTGAGACGAATCGAATATCGACGCCGCCAGAGAGAGAGAGAAACGCTTCCTCCGTTACCAGCTCTCCGTCTACAATTATATCCATAATCACTCCACCGCCATCGAGCGCGATCCGTTTTACGGCGTCCAATAAGGTACCCTTCCCATCCAGGGCGGTATCGTCCAGCTTCAATTCTATATCGTCAAGCCTGATCCTCATGCAAGCACCTCTTCCACACGCGTTTTTATGAAGGCCGATTTATCGTCAGGGGCCTAATACCATTTCGCGATCAATAAAAATTCAACCGGCTGCTTAACGCCCGATTGAAAGCGAAGCGGCCTAAACACATCTCTAGTCCTCATTGAGAGATAATACTACAGAGACGCTAATTGCACTAGCACAGGAAGTGCAGGCAATCTAAGACAACAACCCATTATACGTAAGAGGTCTGAGGGAAAAGAGTAAACCTCGAAAGCGTATTAATTCTCAAACGTTAAAATGCCGTTTTGGACGATTTAAACTGCGATTCTCTATATATCTCCTATCGTCGCCGCCATTACGGCCTTGATCGTGTGAAGCCTGTTCTCAGCCTCGTCAAAAACGCGCGACCTCGGGTGTTCGAAGACTTCCTCAGTGACCTCGTTGCCTTTGAAAGCGGGCAGACAGTGCAGAAATATCGTTTCGTCATTGCCCGTCGCGTTCAGCAATTCGATGTTTACTTGATAGGAAGAGAGAAGCTTTTTGCGCTCCGCCGCCTTGTCCTCCTCGCCCATGGAGTACCAGACATCCGTGTATATCACGTCAGCCCCTTTTACGGCCTCGCGCTTGTCGGTGATCGTCTCTATCCTGCCGCCAACGGCGGATTCCGCGGCGATTTTTTTACAAAGCTCTATCATCTCCGGCTTCGGCAGCAATTCTTCCGGCGCGCAGCCGACGTAATGCAGACCGAGCTTTGCGCAGCCTATCATCAGAGAGTTGCCCATGTTGTTGCGCGCGTCGCCGACATAAACCAGCTTTCTGCCCCTGAGACCGCCGAAGCGCTCCTTTATCGTGAGCATGTCCGCAAGGATCTGAGTTGGATGATAATCGTCCGTGAGCCCGTTCCAGACGGGGACGCCCGCGTAACGCGCGAGTTCCTCGACGGTGGAGTGCCTGAAGCCTCTGAACTGTATGCCGTCAAACATCCTGCCCAGGACCCTGGCCGTGTCCTTCGTATCCTCTTTGGCGCCGAAGTGGATGTCGTTCTTGCCCAGGAACTCCGCGTGAGCCCCCTCGTCGAACGCGGCAACGGTGAAGGCGCACCTCGTGCGCGTCGAAGCCTTCTCGAAAATC
>JAISQP010000008.1 GCA_031274115.1 Synergistaceae bacterium | reverse complement strand
GCGAACACGTTCTTCACGCCGGACCAGACGTTCGATAACGTAAAGAGCGCGTCTTCGGCCGCGCTGAACGTCATCTTCTCCCGCGTGTGGGGAACTTCGTTCGCCGAGCGGTTCGAAAGTACGCACGGCGTCCCGTACTGGACGACGGATCTTCCTGTCGGTCCGGAGATGACGGACGCGTTTTTGTTGAACTTGGCTGAAAGGACCGGAGTTTCCGAGAAAAAGGCGAAAAAATTGATCGAGCTGGAAAACGACGTGTATTACGGCTATTTCGAGCGCACCGCCGACGTGTACTGCGACTCGGATTTTAAATTTTACGCCGTGACCGTTACAAATTCAAATTACGCCATTCCGGTGGCGCGATACGCTCACAGTGAACTCGGATGGGTGATGCTGGACGTGTTCGTCACGGATCAATTACACGACGAACAGAAGGACGCGCTTTTAAACGCCTTTACCGAGAGCGGTCTGCCGGCCGATATGCTGTTCGAGACGGACACGAGCCTGATAGCGCGAGCCATAACGCAGCGGCGCCCGGAGAACAGGGGTGAGCGGTATGTCGACGATTGTACGCCCCTTTTTATACTGGGCAGCTCGCTTGAAAAAGCTACCGCGTTCAAACGGGGCGCCAATCAGCTTTCCATCAGTTTCCCCGCGTTCAACCGCATGATAGTTGACAGGGGTTACGCGGGCTACAGGGGCGGACTGCATCTTTTCGAGGATATTGTAGGTTCGCTCGTATTTCCAAAGGGATAGGAGGACGCCGATGTCTTATTACGAACAAGCGATACCGCCGGTACGCGACCAACGGCTGAAGATAGGCGACAGCTTCTCTGGCAGCGCCTGCGAAATGCTTGACTGCTCGAAGTCCGGCTGCATGCTGCGGAGCAACCGTCTCTTCTGGCAGACGGGCGCGTGTCAGATGGCGCTCACGTTGATGATGGCGGCCACAGTGGAAAGATCCGCCATCGTGATGCACGGGCCGATCGGCTGCGGGTCACAGCTTCACGCGCTCAGCGTGCAGACCAACAAAGGAAAGGCGCAGCGCGGTAAGGCACCGGTCCCCCCAGTGTGGCTATCCACAAACCTCCAGGAGAGCGACGTCATAGGCGGCGGCGAGGCTAAACTCCGCCAGACGATCGAATATGCCGACCGCGAATTTCGCCCCGAGATAATTTTCGTGGTGTCCACCTGCGCGCCGAACATCATAGGCGACGATGTCGAGGAGATAGTGAGGAGGACGCAGGAGTCCGCGGCGGCTCACGTCGTGAGTCTGCATTGCCCCGGCTTCAAATCCCGCGTTGTCGCGAGCGCTTACGACGCCTTTTATCACGGGCTCCTAAAACATCTGCCGCTTTCTCCGGCGCCCTGGCGCGATTTTGTCCCTCACGGAGAGAACGGTCCTCATGTCGACCTGAAGAGGATCGAATACGAAAGCGTCAAAGGCAGGACGATAAACCTCTGGAACGCGACGTCCATAGGCCCTAAGGACGAAGAGGAGCTGATGAGGCTGTTGGGGGCGCTCGGGCTCAAGGTAAGGGTGTTCGCGGAGTACGCGAGCGCCGATGAGATGAGGATGGTCAGCCAGGCCGCGCTCAACGTCAGCATGTGTAATGTTCACGACGATTACATGCTGTCCTTTTTAAAGGAAAAATTCGGAACGCCGTACATTATCGCCGGAATGCCGATCGGGTTTCGCGATACGCGCCTCTGGCTCGGCGCGATCGCGTCTCATTTCGGCCTGGAGGAGGAGGCTCGTCGCGTAGCCGACGCGGAAGAAGAGAGGGCCAAAGCCGCGATAGCCCCATTCCTGCCGAAAATCCGGGGGAAACGCGTGCTGTTGTGCGGCGGGGTCGTGCGGGTCGGTACAGAGGCCATTGCGCTGAAGGAACTGGGTATGGACGTCCTGACGTTCAGGGCTTATCACTACGACAACGGCGCCGAGGAGATCTACGAGCGAGTCGCTGAGGAATTCCCGAACACGCGTCTGGCCGTGAGCAATCAGTGGTTCGAGTTTTGCAATCAGATTAAAAAACTGAAGCCGGACCTGGTCGTCTCCCATAACGGGACGCAGGGACTGCTCGCCAAACTGGGCGTGCCGGCAGTGCAGCTCTTTGACGTCGACAAGTCGTTCTTTGGATACGGCGGCATGTTCTCACTGCTCAGGCGCATCGTATTCGCATTCAGGAACACATCATATCAAAAACGGCTTTCAGCCCATGTAAAGTTCCCCTATAGGGATTCATGGTATGAAAAGGACGCGTTTCACTACATAAAAAATTAGGAGGTTTTTATCGTGAAAAAAAATATTATGATTTCCCACGCATTGCCGATCTTCTCGTTACTGACACTGACGCTTTTTGTTATCTCCGCCGCGGTCCTTGCCGCGCCTCGGGAACTATACGCCGCGGGAAGCGAAATAGACCTCCGCAGCTTCTCGAAGCTGAGCGACGAGGAGTACGAAGCCGCATACAGGAAAGAACCGGCGTCGAAGCGCGTCATTAACATCGGGTACGACGGAGGACTCTGCCAGGCGTCCATACCGATCGCGCAGAACAAGGGCTTTTTCACCGCCGAGGGGTTGGACACGAAGCTTACCCGGTCCGAGTCCCCACGCGACGCCATTGCGGGCGGGAAAATAGATACGTCCGCTGGAATGATAGCCGCATGGCTCAAGCCAGTCACCAACGGCGTCGACATAGTGTTCACTGTCGGCCTGCATACCGGCTGCGCGTCAGCGATCGTTCTGGCCGATTCAGGCATTGAATCCTTCAGCGACGTAAAGGGCGAGACGGTCGCTATAAATGGAGGCATAGGCGGCGTATATCACAACATAGCGTTCCGCTTCGCGGCTCACGACGGCTTCAAGGCGGCCGACTTCAAGTGGAGGGATTTCCCGGCCGACCAGAGCCTGCTGGTCCTGCAGAGAGGAGAGGCGAAAGTCGCCGTGCTCTCCGATCAGTTGGCCGAAAAGTGGGTTCAGGAAGGACTTGTCAAGCGCATCCGCTCCCTCACGTTCGACAAGGATTTCGTGAACGAGTCCTGCTGCGTCATGGGTATTTCGGGCAAATTCCTGAAGGAAAATCCGGTGACGAGTGAAAAGATATCGCGGGCCATCTATAAGGCAAGCCTCTGGCTGAACGAGAGCGAGGCCAATCGCCGCGAGGCCGCGAAGATACTTTTGGACGGCGGGCATATCAGCGGTACGCCTGAATACGCGCTTACGCTCTTGAATATGTACCGCTTCGGCCTGGACAACGCCACGACCGAGAGATCCCTGTACGATTCCGTAGACGAGTACAAGGCTCTGGGCGTCCTCGACCAGAAGATAAACGCCGACGAGATAAAGGCTCAGATATGGAAGCCTTTGGATCTGGAGAGGGCTGCCGGTAAATAATGAACGGTAAGACCGCTGTACCCGTCGATTCAGCGCCGACGGCAAACGAAGTTCCTCTGCAAAGCCGCGCTCCCACTCAGTGGGAGCTGCGGCAGATAGAGGCAGCCCCAAAATCGAAAAACAGGATGGCCGCGGACAGAGTGGTCTGCGCCCTTCCTATAATCATGGCCGCGCTCGTAATAGCGCAGTACAAGATGACGCCGAACCTCGGAAACGCTTCAACGACGAATATCTACACATATTTTATCTTATTGATGGCGTCCGTCGTGCTCGTGAAGTTCATCAGGTCGTGCTTTTCAAAAAAATCTTATGATCTGCTGTTGGAAAGGGCGCCGCTCTACACAGCCGCTTTCCTCCTGTTCGCGCTCTACGACTACGCCACGTTGAAGACAGGAATCCTGCCGCTGCCGTATTTCCCCTGGCCGGACCGCATTTTGAACGGCATTTACGAGGACAGGAAGCTGCTTCTGGACTGCATTAAAAATTCCCTTATCCTTCTTTTTTCCGGTTATTTCGCCGGAGTATTCGCGGGGCTTCTGACCGGCCTCGCGGCCGGTCTGTCGCAAAGGGCGCGCTATTGGGTTCTGCCGCTGATCCAGATACTCGGGCCCATACCCTCCACGACGTGGCTGCCCATCATCCTCATCGT
>JAISQP010000004.1 GCA_031274115.1 Synergistaceae bacterium | reverse complement strand
AAGGAGTATCTGTCTCTGCTCGCCGGCATGATGACCGCCGCCGGTCTTCTGCTGCAGACCCCCCTGTTTTTGCTTCTCTCGTTCTCGCTCGGAATGACCACCCCGGAGAACGTCGCCGGCGCCAGACCATTCCTCGCGCTGCTGATATTTTTTCGGGCAGCCCTCTGCACCCCTCCTGACGTCATATCGCAGATCGCGATGGGAGTTCCGCTCTACCTTCTTTTCGAACTGACCCTCTGGGTAGGGAGGCTTGTGAGCGGCAAAAAACGGAAAGAAAACTGACGCCTTCAGCCTCTGCTGCCGGATTTTTTAAAGGCGCGCACCGCTTTGGCGACCGCTGAAGCGAATATCCCGGCGACGATCGCCTCCGGGATGCCGTGTATCATGATTATGGCGAGAACGGCGCTTTGGACTGTTTCCGCGGGGATGTTCACCGCAAGGGCGTAAGCGTCTTTGAACAAGATCGATATCAGCCCCATCACCAGCAGGGTGTTCGTCATGGACCCCAATATGCCGGCAATGAAGGTCGAAATGAACTTCCACACGGAATTTTCCTTCGCGAAGCCCGATAAAAACTTGTCTATGTAAAATGGAAAGACTCCGACAAGAATGCGTGGCACAAGACAGATGACGAGCGCCCAAGCGCTTCCGTGATCTGTTCCGGGGATCGGAATGAGGGGCGAGAAGACGAACGAGAGCAGCGTCGGGGAGATGGTAGCGCGAATGAGGCTCGCAAAGCCGAAGAGGCAACCGAGAACAGCCCCTATACTCGGGCCGAGTATCAGGGACCCGATGATAACCGGGACGTGGATGATGGTTGCGTTCATGGCCCCGAGAGGTATGAAGCCTATGGGCGTAAACGTCATCAGAAATATTATAGCGGCGAACATGGACGTGATCGCGAAATTTCGAATCTTGGCGGAAGAATCATTCATAATGGAGTCTCCTTTTGCTTGATGTCGCACTATGAATGTTATTATACTATAATGCGGACCGTTAGATGAAAGTGAGTGGAGTGGGAATGGACCTTAAGCAAATAACTGATTTTATTGGAAGACTTGTCGACGAACCGGGCGGGAACTATGTCTCGGAGGAAGCGGCCATATCGCCGGAGCTGGCGTCGCTTAAAATGTACGGTTCTTTCGAACTGGGGATCGCGTCGTCCAATGACGCCTGTTTCGAGAGTTTCAAAGCTCCGGAGGTTATAGGCCCGGCCTTCATGCCGCCGCGCGAGTGGCTTCCGGAGGCCCGCAGCGTGATATCCGTATTTTTCCACGTGACGCGGCGAGTTGCCGAGAGCAACGCGGCCGACCCCGCGTGGCCGTCCGCCGAGTGGCTCCACGCGCGTCACGAAGGGCAGGCTTTCATCTCATCCGCGATGAAAGCCCTCAAGGGGGAGCTCGAAAAAAACGGATGCGCGGCGACGGTTCCGGCTATAGATCCCCGCTTTTTCTCCGAGTCCTTCACGAGCAACTGGTCAGAGCGTCACGCGGCTTATGTCTGCGGACTGGGAACTTTCGGCCTCTCGAAGGGGTTTATCACGCGCTCCGGTATGGCCGGAAGGTTTGGCAGCGTAATCACTGAACTCGAACTTCCCCCGACCGCGCGGGGTTACTCCGGCGTATACGACTGGTGCATAATGTGCGGAGCGTGCGCCATGAATTGCCCGAATGACGCCATTAGCGTCGAAAGCGGTAAAAACCACGAGATATGCTCCAATTACCTTAATCTTACCGAAAAAAAATTCTATCCGCGCTACGGCTGCGGCAAATGTCAGGTCTCCGTTCCCTGTGAAAACGCCTCTCCAGGTCTGGCAGAGGGATAAATCGAACCGCTTTCGAAAAGTCTAATTTAGTCAGTTTTTCCTTTGATTATTTCATGCAGGGGCTTCCCCGGCGCGAAATTTTTATGAAAAGAGAGGCGTGGTTCTTTAATGTCAGCGAAAATTTCACTTCTCGTTATCTTTTTTATCGTCACAATCCTCGTGGGCTTTTATTTCCGAAAGAGAAACACATCCGTGGACGGTTTTGTGCTTGGCGGCCGCTCTATAGGCCCGTGGCTCTCTGCGTTCGCCTACGGAACGAGTTATTTCTCGGCCGTCGTGTTTGTGGGTTACGCTGGGCAGTTCGGCTGGAAGTTCGGCATATCGGCGGTGTGGATCGGTCTGGGCAACGCGTTTATCGGCTCGCTGCTCGCCTGGGTTGTGTTAGCGCGCAGGACGCGGCTGATGACGAGGGGGTTGAACAGCGCGACGATGCCGGATTTTTTCGGCGCCCGCTATGGTTCGAACGCGCTTAAAGTAGGGGCGTCGGTTATTACTTTCATCTTTCTGGTTCCTTACACGGCTTCGCTCTATAACGGACTGTCGAGGCTTTTCGCTATGGCGTTCAACGTCGATTTCGTCTATTGTATCGTCGCTATGTCTCTTTTAACCGCGATATACGTCATCGTTGGCGGTTACACGGCAACCGCGGTGAACGACTTCATACAGGGGATCATCATGATCTTTGGAATCATGGCTGTGATATCGGCCGTGCTCGGCGCAAACGGCGGATTTACGCCATCTCTCGCCGCCCTGGCGCTCGTCGAGGACCCGTCCGTGTCCCAATCTCCGGGCATTTTCGCGTCATTCTTCGGTCCCGCGCCGCTTGACCTGCTTGGGGTTGTTTTGCTCACGTCTGTGGGTACGTGGGGATTGCCTCAAATGGTGCAAAAGTTTTATTCTATCAAGTCCGAAAAGAACATAAACACAGGGACAGTAGTCTCGACTATATTCGCGACGATAATATCGGGAGGCTGCTATTTCCTGGGCGGTTTCGGACGTCTGTTTTCGAGCGGGATAGACGTGAAGGCCGGCGGCTACGACTCAATCATCCCCGCTATGCTCTCCGGCTTCTCGCCATGGCTTATCGGTGTCGTGGTAGTGCTGGTGTTTTCAGCGTCGATTTCCACTCTCTCGTCGTTGGTCATGGCGTCCGCCTCCACCTTTACCCTGGACTTTTTGAAAGGCAACGTCATAAAGAAGATGGACGAAAAACTGCAGTTGTTCACGATACGCTTTTTCCTGGCGGTTTTCATCGCCATCTCGGTTTTCATCGCCATAGTGCAGTATAAGGGGGGCATAACCTTCATCGCTCAACTCATGGGCGTCTCCTGGGGCGCGCTTGCCGGAGCGTTTCTGGCGCCGTTTTTGTACGGGCTGTATTGGAAGCGCGCCACGAGAGCCGCGGTATGGTGCAATTTTGTTTTTGCGACTGTTTTGATGCTGGCAAACGTGTTTTTCAGGAGCGGCTTTCCGCAAATGCTGCGGTCCCCCATCAACGCCGGCGCTTTTACCATGCTCGCCGGGCTCGTAATCGTCCCCGTCGTGAGCCTTCTCACGCCGGCCCCCGAAAGGGAGCTGACGGAGAAGAGCTTCGCCTGCTATGAGGAGGTTGTAGAGGTGAGGACGAGGGAATCCCTGGGCGTGTCCGACTAAGCCGTGAACTTTCTTGCCGAAAGGGCGTCGGCGTGAGCTTCGAGACCCTCGGCTCGGGCCAATATCTCGCCCGGAGACGAGAGCGAGGCGGCGCCCTCCGGAGAGAGGTCGAGATGTGTCAAGGTCCTCATGAAGGACCCGGTCCAGAGCCCGCTCGAAAATTTCGCCCTCCCCGCTGTTGGCAGGGTATGGTTGGTTCCGGCGACATAGTCGC
Organism: Synergistaceae bacterium; assembly: GCA_031274115.1. The sequence goes on along the minus strand of JAISQP010000004.1, from coordinate 1,306 downwards.
CGAATACCTCGCTGCTGCTGTGTCCGAGGAACGCCGCCCCGTAGGCTTCACACCTGACGAGCGCGTCGCGCGGGTTTGAGACGGCGAGCTGCAGGTGCTCTGGCGCCGTCGCGTTCGCGAAGTCTATAGCGTCGTCCAGCGAGTCCGCGATCCCTACCGCTCCGTTGCGCGACCAGGCCTTTCCCGCTACCTCCCGGGTCGATAGGACGGGCAGCAGGGCCGACAGCTCATCCATCGCGCGGCGCGCGAACGCTTCGCTCGTCGTTACCAGCGTGGCGCGCGCGACCGGGTCGTGTTCGGACTGCGCCAGAAGATCCCTGGCGGCGAGCCTGAAGTTAGCGCTTTCATCCGCTAATATCAGGACTTCGCTGGGTCCCGCCACTCCGTCGATGCCCACGTCGCCGAAGAAGAGTCTCTTTGCCTCCGCGACGTAGGCGTTGCCGGGGCCGGCTATGAAGTCGGTCTTCTTTATCTCCCCCGCGCCAAGGGCAGCGGCGGCTATGGCCTGTACGCCGCCGAGCGCCCATATCTCCTCTACCCCGAGGAGCGCCAGAGCCGCGAGAACTGTCTTGTCGATCCGACCGTCCCTTCCAGGAGGAGAGAAGGCCGCTATCCTCCTCACTCCCGCCTCCTGCGCGGGGATGACGCACATCACAGCGGAACTCACGAGGGGGTATCTGCCCCCCGGAATATAGACTGCTGCGCTGTTTATCGGAATTCTCCTTATCCCGGCGTTCACTCCGTCAGATATCTCCCACTCGTGGTCCAATAGCGTCTCTCGCTGAAGCGAGTGAAAACGCCTGACGTTTCGGACGGAGACATCGAGCGCGGAGCGAACCTCCCTGTCGAGCGCGCGCAATGCGGCCTCGGCCTCTGCGAACGGAACCGCGAACGGCCCGCCCCAGCCGTCGAATTCGAGAGAGCGTTCCCTTACCGCGTCGAAGCCTCTGCGTCTGATATCGTCAGCAATCACGGTCACCTTGCGCTTTACGTCGATAGACGCTTCGTTCGTCTCTGCCGTCCCCTCCTTTAACCATCGTATACTGTTTTTTTTATTGTCCATTGCGACCCCTCTTTTCATAAAAACGAGTAAAAATTCTCCACGGTACGGTTATAATAATCAGGGAAAGGTCGAGTTATTGCAAGAGGCGCGAAGGGTAAAAATTAAAAATCGTCCGCATTCGCGTTACTGAACGACTAAATGTCGTTCGGGCCGATAAAATCAGCTACTTTTCGTCGCATCGCGGCGTAAGTATAATGTAAGTTCGATTTTGCATGATGTTTTTCAGAATTGTATCGGAGGAGG
>JAISQP010000225.1 GCA_031274115.1 Synergistaceae bacterium | reverse complement strand
TGGTCGAACTTCTCCGCAAACGCCTGGGCGCGCTCCCCGGGACGATGACGGCCGCGGAGGCTCTCCGCCTGGCGGCGAGCAACAGATATATAGACGGTTTTATGGATTCCCCGGAGCTGGAGAGGGCGTACGACTCTCTTTCCAGAGGGATAACGAGGGAGCTGATCGAAAAGCCGTCTGGTATGACAGCCTGCCTGCGCCCTTACCAATCGCGGGGGTTTTCGTGGCTCTCCTTCCTCTCCGGCCTTAGTCTCGGCGCCTGTCTTGCCGACGACATGGGGCTCGGAAAGACCATTCAGACCCTTGCGCTGATTCAGCATCGATACGATATGGGGGAGCGCCGTCCCGTTCTGTTGATCTGCCCCACGTCTGTGCTGGAGAACTGGAGGATGGAGATATCGCGTTTCCTTCCCCGGATGCCGATATACATTCATCATGGCCGCGCCAGGGCGCGCGGACCTGAGTTCGCGAAAGCGATACGCGGAGTCGCGATGGTGCTGTCGAGCTACGCCGTTCTTCAGCGTGACGCGGCGATCTGCCAGGAGATCGAGTGGTCCGGCGTGGTCCTTGACGAGGCTCAGAACATCAAGAACCCCGACACGAACCAGGCGAGGGCCGTAAGATCGATAAAATCGGGTTGGCGAGTGGCTCTCACCGGCACTCCGGTCGAAAATCACGTTGGGGATCTCTGGTCGATCATGGAATTTTTGATGCCGGGCCTCCTTGGCGGCCGGAGGCGCTTCAACGAAGAATATGTCAAACCGATTCAGGAGTCGAGAGATCCGGCCCTCATGGACAGCCTCAAGAGAGTGGTGTCGCCGTTTATAATGCGCAGAATGAAGACAGACAGGGATATCGTCCCGGACCTTCCGCGGAAGATAGAGACGAAGGTATTCTGCGGGTTGAAGCGGGAACAGATGCAGCTCTACTCCGATGTTACCGACAGTCTGAGCCGGGAGATCGCATGCGCCGCCGGCATCAAGAGGCGGGGGCTCGTGCTGGCCGGGCTCACAAGGATAAAACAGATATGCGATCATCCCTCGCTGGCGGCAAAGGACGGGGATCCCTCCGCGGAGAGGTCGGCAAAGCTGGAGCGGATGCTGGCGCTGGCGGAGGAGATGTTCGAAACCGGCGACAGGACCCTCATCTTCACTCAGTACGTGGAGATGGGCAATATACTGAAGTCGCAGCTTCAGGACCGCTTCGGCAAGGAGGTAATGTTTCTTCACGGGGCTGTCTTCAAGGACGTTCGCGATAAGATGGTGAAGCGTTTTCAGGACGGATCGGGCCCGCAATTCTTCGTGCTCTCCCTGAAGGCTGGCGGTGTCGGGCTAAACCTCACCGGCGCAAACCACGTCGTCATGTACGACAGGTGGTGGAACCCAGCGGTCGAGCAGCAGGCGATCGACCGCGCTTACAGGATAGGCCAATCGCGCAACGTGCAGGTACATATCTTCTGCTGCCGCGGAACGATCGAGGAGCGCATCGACGAGCTGATTCTGTCTAAAAAAGAGGTGGCGAACATGATTATAGAGAGCAACGACAACTGGATAACCGAGCTTTCGGACAGGGAGCTGCAAAGGCTTCTCTCGCTCTCCTCCAACGCTCTGGAGGCGTGAGTGTCCGCGATGGGGAAGGCTAAAGGCAGCCGGCCGACGCGGCGCGACGGGATCAGAGCGGAGACCGAGTTCCTCGGCGCGCGCTGGTGGACCGAAGAGTGGCTCGATCATATACACAAACTTTCCTCGACTCAGAAACTGATAGCCGCGGCCAAAAGCTGCGTCAAGGCGGGAGCTGTTCTTGAAGTCAGCATCGAGGCCGGAGTTGTGGAGTCCAAGGTTCAGGGGCGCAGAAAGACTCCGTATCAGGTCAGGCTTTATTGCGAGCTTCCGACCGAAGAGCAGTTGGAGGGGATAAAGCGCAGGCTCTCCGAGAAGGCGATTACAGGCGCTATGCTTCTTTCCGGCGATATGCCGCTCGCGGTGAAGGAAGCATTTTCGGCGGAGGGGGTCGCTCTGATGCCGAACGACTTTATCAGAGGCCGCCGCCTTTGCAGCTGCCCCGACCAGGAGAGGGTATGCAAGCACATACTGGCGGTTCTCTTCGTCACGGTTGACGTTATAGACCGGGATCCGTTGATGATTCTCAAGCTGCGCGGGTTGGACAGGGACACGCTTCTCTCGAGTCTGCTCGCGCCAAGGGGCGATTCCGGAGCGGCGCCTGTTCTCAGCCGGGACTGCCGCGACGGAGGGCCAATGGATAACGAGCCGTCCGGCGTAGATCCTGGCGATGATGAACCGCTCCCGATGGACGCCTCATTCTACGGCTCGGAGGAGCTTGCAGAGGCGCTTCTGGATTTTTGGAACAATCCGTCCCAGTGCGCGAGCTTTCCGGATCCTCACACTCCCATCCTGCACTTCCCTTTATGGAAGGGCGAGACCACGTTCAGCGACTCGATAGAGCAGTATTACGAGAGCGTAAGAAAGGCCCTGCGCGGAAAGCGAGCGACACAGTGAGAGATAATGCCGAGGAGTTAAAAAAAAGTTTTGACAATGCGAGGATTGACGCCCTCTTTATAGTGAAACGGGCGAATCAGAGGTATCTCGAGGGTTTCACGGGGGCGGACTGCTTCTTGCTCGCCTCTCCCGGGAAAAACTATCTGATCGCTGACTCGCGATACGTCGAGATGGCAGCCGAGGAGTGCCGGACAGCCGAGGTAGTTCCCCACAGAGCCCCCCATCCGCCGCTTGCAAAGGTCATCTCCAATTTGGCGAGGGATAACGGATGGAAGAGGGTCGGCTTCGAAAAAGACCGCCTCACAGGGGGGATGTACGACGAAATCGCTAGAGCGGCTGCTCCTGACTTGGAGCTAGCGCCGACATCCTCGATCGTCGAGAGGATAAGAGCGAAAAAGACGCCGGAGGAAGCCGCGATGGTAGAGGCTGCCTGCCGAATTGCGGACAGGGCGCTCGAAAAGACGCTGCCGCTCGTGAAACCCGGCGTATCGGAGCTGGACGTTAAGATAGAATTGGACTACAAGCTAAAGACCGAGGGGGCCGAGGACGTCTCCTTCGACACAATGGTTCTCTTCGGCGCGAGAGCTTCGCAGCCCCACGCCAACGCCAGAAAAGACGCGCGCCTCGTCGAGGGAGACTTCGTTCTGATAGATTTCGGGGCGTGAAAAGACGGGTACAGATCGGACACGACCCGGACGTTTGTCTGCGGCAAGGCGTCCGCCGAACAGAGAAGGGCCTACGACGCGGTGCTGAGGTCTCAGCTGGCGGGCGTCGCGATGACGTCGCCCGGAGCGAACGGCCGGGAGATAAACGACCTTGCCCTCATGATAATAAGAAAAGAGGGCTTTCCCGCTTTCGAGTACGGCATAGGACACGGCGTCGGGCTGGAGATTCACGAGGAGCCATTTATGCGGCAGAACGCTGACGTTACCCTGGAGACGGGCATGATACTCACGATAGAGCCCGGAACGTACAAACCGGGTTGGGGCGGCGTCCGTATAGAAGATACGCTCCTTGTAACAGAGGACGGGCACAGGGTTCTGACGAAATTCCCGAAGGAGCTTATGGAGCTGTAGCTATCCCATATACAATTTGTATTGATGTTCTATATTTAAAAACAATGAGTGAGTTTCAGTATCGCCTGTTTAGTTTTATAATATTCCGGATTATGTTGCGGAAGATTTTTGTCGATAATTTTATACCAATTGAAGTTAGGGAAGCGCTGATTAAATCGTTAAAACGATATGTTGCCGTTTGCAAGCGCGGGGATCATCAGGGGGGGTAATCTTTACCCTTCAGGCCTCTAACAATAAATCAGCGTTTC
>JAISQP010000206.1 GCA_031274115.1 Synergistaceae bacterium | reverse complement strand
CGCTTACTTGCGCCACTCGTCCGACATCCTGTCGGACGCCGATTTTCTACGTTCCTCGGCAATCCGACATCCATTGCTGAGATAACCTGATACTCATAATTTGAAATCAGTGATACCGCAGCCTTGCCTTCCGTATTAACACCGAAGCCGGAGATCACTCGACCCAGAGAATTTCGTCCACGATTTTTACGACGGTCACAAGTCTGCCGGGGCGGAGATCTTCCGCGGCTTCGGTGCGGGCCGGGAGTTCAACCCTGCCCGTTCCGGAGTCGACCAGGACCTTGCCGGCGGAGCTTCCGCGCGCGCCTATCGTAATGTAGACCGAGGCGTGTTTGCCCGCGAGGGATTCGAGCTTCAGGCTGCCGTCCTCCTGAAGCTTCAAAAAAGTCTTTATCAGGAGAAAGGACGTCACGACGAACACAAGCCCGGCGACGGCGCCGAGGAGCGAGGCGGCGATTTTAGCCGCTCCGGAGATCAGCGCCGCGAAAGTCACCCATCCGTAGCCCAGGAAAAACGCCACAAAGTTACGGACGGAGAGGTAACTCGACAAGCCCTCATGAACGTCAGGGGGACCGTCGGAGTCCAGGCCGCCGTCGGAGTCAGAACCGCCAGCGGCGCCGAGAGTCTGGAAGAGGAATATCAGTGTCGCGACGCCGCCGACAGCGACGTGGACCCACTCCCACTCAGACATTCGAATCCTTAGACGGACGGGCGTCCGGTTTCTTCGCGTCAGGCCTGTTCGAGCCTAAAAGCCCCGGGCCGACGACGCCTGTCATATTGAGAAGGTCCTGAAGCGGAGGGAGGCTCGTGGCGTAATCCTTGACGAGGTTCGATATCGTTTTGCCATCCTGCGCTCCCGAGTCCCAGACCGTGACCTTGTCGATCTTGAAGCTCGAAATCGCCCTGGCCTGTATATCCATCAGCTCAGGCAGCCTGTCAGCCATCATCAGCATGAAAGCCGCGTTCGCGTCCCCTGAAGCCGCTTCGACCAGCTTCCTGATCCCTTCGGCGTTGGCGTCGAACACTGCCTTCATGCCCTCCGCCCGGCCCAGCATCTCGTTTTTCACCCGTTCGCCCTCGCCGCGCCCCTCTCGGGACTGACGCTCCATCTCGGCCTCAGCGGCTATTATGACGCGCTGTTTCTCCGCTTCGGCGTCCGGTATCGCGTCCGCTATCTTTGACGCCTTGTCGCGCTCGGCTCGCGTCCGCTCGGCCTCCATCTCGGCCTGATAGGCAATCCGCCTGGCCTCCGCCTCCTTGGTCTTCTCGGCGACGGTTCCCCGTCGGTTGGCCTCCGCGACCTTTTCGCGCAGTTCAGCGTCGGAGTCCGCCTTTACCTGGCGCGCGACGTTTTCACCCTTCACGGCCTGGGCGTCGGCGGCGGATACGCCTATCCGCTGTTCCCTCAACGCGTCCGCCATGGCTATCTCCCGTTCCTTCTCGGCTCGCGCGATGCCGATCTCCCGGTCCTTCGCGGCGTCCGCAAGGCCTATCTCCTTGTCCTTGTCGGCGCCGGCGATGCCGATCTCCCTATCCCTGTTCGCACCCGCGATGCCGATCTCTCGGTCCTTCGCGGCGCTTGCGAGTCCTATCTCACGCTCCTTGTCGGCCTCCGCTACGCCGATCTCACGGTCCTTCGCCGCGTTGGCGACTCCGATCTCCTTCTCCTTGTCGGCCTCCGCTACGCCGATCTGTCCCTTCCGCTCCTGTTCCGCAACGTCGATCTTGGCCTGGTTTACGGCCTCCGACGCCGCTTTCTGACCGAGCGCCTTGATGTAGCCGGACTCGTCGTCTATGTCCTTTATGTTCACGTTGATGACCCTGAGACCGACTTTCGCCAGCTCGACCTCGACCGATTCCATGACGGAGAACTGGAACTTCTCCCTGTCCTTGTTGATCTCCTCTATGTTCATGGTCGCGATCGTCGCGCGAAACTGGCCGAAGATGATGTCCTCGGCGACCTTCCTCACGTCGGATTGGTTCAGCTCGAGCAGCCGCTCCGCCGCGTTTTTCATGACGGTGGGCTCGGTGCTTATTCCAACCGTAAAGGTAGACGGCGCCGCGATCCTGATGTTCTCGCGCGACAGCGCCCCTTGCAGAGGTATATCGATCGATATCGGCGTGAGGTCGAGGTATGAATAGTCCTGAAAGAGCGGCCATACGAACGCCGCTCCCCCATGAATGCACTTTGCCGACCCCTCTCCCGTCTTGCCGAATATCACGAGAATCTTATCCGACGGGCACCGTCTGTAGCGCCTTATCATCGAGATGAAGGAAAGGAATATAAATAAGATGAATACTATGATAAAAGCGAGACTCGGTAACATGCCAACTGCCCCTCTCGGTTTATTTCAGCCAGAAGTTCGCCGCGGCTATCGCGGGATCGCCCTTTCTGGCGATTTTGGAGAAGAGAGAATCTCCCTCCGCCGTGTCGGGAACCTTGTACAGCAGTCCAATACCGCCGTGCGTGACAATTATATACGTCTCGTCGGGAAATGAGCGGCCGTACTTCGCCAACTGCCGCAGATCCTCCCCGTTCCTCGCGTGAGGAAACAGGCCTAAAGCCCTCTGCAGACCAAAAGTCAGCAGCGTTTCCTTCGTTCCATCCACCGCCTGGAGCAGCTCTTCTGTTGGCTTGCCATCCTTTGCGCTCTGTTCCGCGTTTGCCGTCAGGAAGCTCTCAAAATCGGGCGATAAGAGGTTCGAAATGTGAAGAGTCCGGATCAGCCCCGGAAACCACCTGCTCAGGATATTGAGATTGGCGTTCTCGAGAGCGGTCGCGATCTTCTCCGAGTCATCCCTCGCCCGCCTCGGAAAGTCCGACTCCGACATGCCTTTGTTGCTTATCAGCACGTTTGACAATAACCCCCCAAGCAGCGCCTCGACGCTGTCTCCCCCTCCGGAGAGAAAACCCGTTACGAGTCCGAGGCCGCGCTCGAGAGGCGACTTGTTTTTCCTCGCGTTAGCGGCGATCTGCTCCCTCAGGTCGCGTATCGTCTCCTGACCGGACATCTCCGGGTTCGCCGCCACGAACGACGCCAGCTTCTCCGCTTCTTCGTAACGCTGGTCCCTTATGAGGTCGGCCACGTCGCTCGAATAATCCGCCCCCTTCATCCGGCTCAACTTCCAGTTCAAAACGCCGACGCGCGCCTCCGGGCTCCGCAGAACATAGACAGCTCCAGCCACGGCGAGCGCGGCAAGTAAAAAAAGCGCCGCCGCGGCAAATAAAAGCTTGCCGGCGAAACCCGGCCTCCCACCAGATTGCTGCATATCCACCGCCTCCATATCAGAACGCAATTTTGCCGTTTGGGATGTTACCGCGATAAACCCGACAGCTTCATCGCGTTGCCGCACAGCAGTCCGTCAAGGTCTTTTCCGATGATCGCCGTTTCGTCGAGCATCCTCTTATATCTCGGGTATCTGAGTATGGGGAAATCCGAGCCGAACAGAAATTTCCCCCAGGCGCCGGAGGAAGCTACGCTTTCGAAAACGGCGGACGAGTAAAGAAAAGGCGCCGCAGCGGTATCATACCACACGTTTTGCAGAACCATCCTCACTTCCGGCATGTGTTCGTATAAAAAAAGGCCTCCGCCGCAGTGCGCAAAGACTATTCGAAGCTCGGGGTGATTGCGCGCGAATTTGAAGGCCTCCGAGGGGCCGGCGCAGCCCTTTCCCGGGTAATCCCTGCCCACAGGCTCCGAGACATGGACAAGCGCGAACAGCCCGGCCTCGTGGCAGATTCCCGCAAAGCGCCACGTCTCGTCGATTCGGTCGATGTTGAAACGCTGTCCGTCGGGAAGAATCTCTCCGACTCCTATCGCGCCCCGCTCCGCGCATCTCAGTATCTCGGCCTCCGCGCCCCTCGCCAGGGGGGGCGCCACCGCCAGAGGCTTCAGCTTTCCGCCTGACGCGCCGGCCATGTCCAAAACGTAATCGTTGCAGAGGCGGCAGAGCCCGAGGTCGTTAAAGCCGAAACCGCAGACCCAGCTCTCGTCGACGCCATCCTCGTCCATTGCGGATAACACGTCCTCCCCGACCGCCCATTTATGCGCCCTGCCGTGAATCTCCGCGTCGAAGAAATCCTCGCCGCGGGCTATCGACTCGCAATCGGCGACGATCTCCGGAGGATATATATGGACGTGGGTATCGATAATCACTCAACTCGCCTCTTTTCGCGGATCGTTCATTTGTCCTCATAATAACACAAAAAAGGCAGCGGGCGAAAGGACCGCCGCGCTGCCTCGTGAAAATACGTGGAATTCCACACCGAGAAGAGTTTTTGCCGGCCGGGGTTATTTCAACTCGACCTTTGCTCCCGCCTCTTCAACCTTCTTCTTTATCTCTTCAGCCTCATCCTTGGAAGCCGCTTCCTTGATGGGCTTCGGCGGGTTGTCTACAAGGTCCTTCGCCTCTTTCAGGCCAAGGCCGGTAATCTCGCGCACGATCTTGATGACGTTGATCTTGTTCGCGCCGTGATCGAGCAGAATTACGTCGAACTCCGTCTTCTCCTCCTCGGGCGCGGCCGCCGCCGCGGCCGCCGCGACAGGCGCCGCGGCAACGGGCGCTGCAGCGGATACCCCGAACTTCTCCTCCAGTTCCTTCACGAGCTCCGACAGCTCGAGAACGGACATCTCCTCAATCGCTTTTATCAGTTCTTCATGTGTCATCTGACTATTCCTCCTCAAAATTTTTATGTTACGCGGCTTTTTCTTTTTGTTCTTTAATCTGTGTCAGCACTGTGACAAACCCGCGCGCCGGTCCGGACAACACGGTTACGAACGAGCGCATCGGTCCGTTCATGACGCCAAGAAGCTGCGAAAGAAGAACTTCGCGCGACGGCAGATCGGCGAGCGCCAGAACCTGATCCTTCGAGATGATCTTCCCGCCCATAATTCCGCCTTTGATTACGAGCGCCTCGTTGCCTCTCTCCTTCGCGAAATCGCGCAACGCTCGGGCCGTCGCCGCCACGTCGCTGAACGCGAATACGTAGGCGTTCGGCCCCGCGTCGATATCGTCAGCTGTCGGAATGCCGGATTCGCGAAGCGCTATCCTCATAAGAGTGTTCTTCGTGACCCTCATATCTCCGTTCGTGGCACGAATAGCTTTGCGCACGGCCGTCGATTTCGACACCGTGAGCCCTCTGTACTCGGTGATAAAAATAGCCTCGCTCGATTTTGCCTTTTGAGCCAGCTCGTCAATCTCCTTGCGTTTTACCTCTGTCGGCATAAATTCACCTCCTTATTGAACCGAATAAAAAGCCGGCGCTCCATTACAAAGAGCCCGGCTCAAATCAGCGCGGCGCGTTACGCGCCTCACAGAACCTCGGCGGGCTCCTGGCCTTTTAAGCCGCCTCGCGGCGGCGCCCGCTGTCTTTAGCTCTTCAATATATATAAACGAAATTTAAAATTTCCTTACTCCGCCGAGTCCTTCTGTACACCCACCGCGTCAATCTTTATCCCGGCGCCCATTGTCGAAGAGATTGCTATGCTCTTCAGGTATGTTCCTTTGACGGCAGAGGGACGAGCCTTTATGACAGCGCGAAGCAAGGTCTTAATGTTGTCGGTAAGCTGCTCCGCTGTGAAAGAAGCGCGACCGACGCCGTTGTGTATGATCCCCGCCTTGTCTACGCGGAATTCAATCCGCCCGGCCTTAATTTCTTTCACAGCCCCCGCAACGTCAAACGTCACAGTGTTCGTCTTCGCGCTCGGCATCAAACCCCTTGGACCGAGAATCTTTCCGAGCTTTCCGACCGTCTTCATCACGTCAGGCGTCGCGATAACGGCGTCGAAATCCATCCATCCGCCCTCTATCTCCGCGACTTTTTCCTCGCCTCCGATAACATCAGCGCCCGCTTCCTCAGCTTCCTTGAGCTTTTCCCCAGCGGCAATCACGAGTACGCGTTTCGTATGCCCGGTACCGTGAGGAAGGCCCACAGTGCTGCGAACCTGCTGGTCCGCATGCCGGGGATCCACCCCCAGCTTCACATGAAGCTCGATGCTCTCGTCAAATTTCGCCGTCGCGCACTCCTTTGCGAGCGCAATGGCGTCCACAAGAGAATACTCCTTCTGCGTATCCACCTTCTCCAATATTGCCTTGTATCTCTTTCCCTTGCGAGACATTCTCATACCTCCCCGTGGTATTGGCGGACCCCCGGGTCTGGGCGTCCTCCCACTAATCAGGCCGCCAGCCGCAAAGCAGCCTTGTCCTAGCCGGTAATCTCGACTCCCATGGAGCGCGCGGTACCCTCAATCATCTTCGTAGCGGCCTCCATGCTGCCCGCGTTCAGATCGACCATCTTGATGGCGGCTATCTCCTGAACCTGCTTTCTCGTCACCTTGCCGACGAAATTCTTGTTCGGCACCCCGGAGCCTTTTTCCTTTCCGGAGGCCTTCTTGAGCAGAACGCTCGCCGGCGGGGTCTTCATTATAAAGGAGAAACTCCGGTCGGCATAAACGGTTATGACGACCGGGATAATCATGCCCACCTGATCCGCCGTCTTAGCGTTGAACTGCTTTACAAACTCCATGATGTTGATGCCGCGTTGTCCAAGGGCCGGCCCGACCGGCGGAGCGGGCGTAGCCTTCCCTGCGGGGAGCTGCAGCTTCAGTTCCCCTATGACTTTTTTTGCCAATACAAATACCTCCTTAAATTATCGAGGAAGGGGCAAAAGAGACTCGCGAAAACCCTTCGCGGACCGCAAAGCGCCGCCTCGCGGCTCCAGCCGGAT
>JAISQP010000134.1 GCA_031274115.1 Synergistaceae bacterium | reverse complement strand
CTGCTCGACGTTCACGCGCCGCCGGAGGGCAGCGACGAGAACCGCCCCGAGGCAAAAAATATTTACGCTCAGTATGATAAATTGAGACGATCGTTATAGTAAGTTCAGCGTTTCCTTATTAAAGAGAAGTCGCCTATCGAATCGAACAGCTCCTTGCACATTACCAGCAGAGCGAGCCGGTTGTTTCTCGCGGTCGCGTCGTCGGCCATGACCATCACGTCGCTGAAAAAACCGGATATCGCCGGAGAAAGATCGGCGAGAGCTTCGCACACCGCCTTCCAGTCGTACTTTGACAACGCCTCGCCGACTATGCCGCTTTGTTTATCGAGCACAGCGAGGAGGCTGCTCTCTGCCTGTTCCGAGAGGAGCGCCCTTTCAAGCTTCACCTCAGCGGCCTCTGATGGCGGGAGTTTGCCGAGTATATTCGCGACTCGTACGGCCGAGAGGACAAGGGAAGCGAACCAATCGGCGCCCGCGACTTCGTCGAAAGCCTGAAGCATCCTGAGAGCCTGAAGCGGTCTCCCCCACTGCGAGGCTACCGCGAGGCTCGCGGCGCCGTGATCGTGTCCGCGCTCGCGGAGCTGATTGTGCAGCCTGTTTTTGTAAAAACTAAAAACCTTATCCATCACCGGGGAATCGGCGTCAAGAAGGACGGCGTCTTCAAGGAAGAGAGCTTCGAGGTCTATGTCGAATTCGAGCCCCCACGCTATCTCGTTTATGCATCTTGCGGCCCTTCTGAGGCCATAGGGGTCCTGAGAGCCTGTCGGGGAAAGGCCGACTTTATGGATCGCGACAATCGTATCCGCCCTGTCGCACACTCCGATCACGGCGCCCTCTCTGCCCTTTGGGAGCTCGTCGCCGGCAAACCTGGGCAGGTACTGTTCGAAGACGGCGTTCGCGACAGCGTCGTTCTCCCCGCCCTTCTTCGCGTATTCCCGGCCCATCACGCCCTGGACCTCCGGGAACTCGAAAACCATCGCGGTTACGAGGTCCGCTTTCGAGAGCCTGGCTGCTCTTTCCACATCGGCCGCGATCTCGTTCCAGCCCATCTTACCGACGACCTTCGAGGCCAGGGAACGCACGCGCTCGGATTTGTCACGGATGGAGCCCAGCCGTTCCTGATATAGTAACTTTTCGAGCTGAGGCAGCCGCGATTCGAGCGGCTTCTGGAGATCCTCCTTCCAGAAGAAAGCCGCGTCGTGAAGCCTGGCTCGCAGTACCCTCTCGTTTCCGTCTCGGACTACGGACATGTCTTTTGCCCTGTTGTTCGATACGCCGATGAAAACCGGCGCGAGCCTCCCGTTCGCGTCGCGGATCGGGAAGTACCGCTGATTTTTTTTCATCGTCGCTATCAATACTTCCTCAGGAATGTCGAGGAACTCCCTCTCGAACGAGCCGAGGAACGGAACCGGAAACTCGACGAGCTGCGCGTTCTCCTCCAGGAGTTCGGGGTCCTCATCCGCCGCGCCGCCGGTCTCCTTCTCTATCGCCGAAATCCCGTCCAGGATCATCCTCTTGCGCCGCTCACAGTCGACGATGACGAATTCACGCTCCATTATGCTCCAATAATCCTTGGCGATGGGGATATCGACGCGCGGCGCGCCCATGAAGCGATGCCCCCTGCTGCCGTATCCGCTCGCTACGCGCCCGAAGCTGACCGGGACGAGTTCGCCGTCCCAGAGCGCCACTATCCAGCGAACGGGACGGGCGAAGCGCACTTTGGGGTCGTTCCAGTACATGTTCTTCGGGAAGACGAGCTTCTTCAACAGACCCTCCAAAAAATCCGGGAGCACATCCACCGTTTTTTTGCCGGATTTTCTCGTCACCGCGAAGAGATACTCGACTCCCTTGACCTCCTCGAACCTGAGGTCCGAAACGTCGGCGCCGCGGCTTTTTGCGAAACCAAGCGCGGACGGCGTGAACTTTCCGTCCCCGTCAAGCGCCTGAGTTTTCGGCGGCCCCTTCACGGTCTCCTCCAAACCCTCCTGATTTTCCGCGACATCCTCGGCATAGAGGACTATCCGGCGCGGAGTGCCCGTAACCTTCAGCTTTCCGTATCCCACGCGCAGATCGGCAAGATCGGCTGCGGCCATACGCTCCAGCTCCGTTATCGCCCACGTCATAAAGCGCGCGGGAATCTCCTCGGTCCCTATCTCGAACAGGAGATCTCTCAATATCATCTTGCCTCACCGTCCCCTTCAGCGTCAGCAGACCCAGCCTCGTCAAATTTGCCCATGAGGGGAAACCCCATCTCTTCGCGCTGTTTCAAGTACGCCGCGCAGCAAGCGCTGGCAAGGGCTCTGACACGCCCGATGTAACCCGTCCGCTCCGTAACGCTGATCGCGTTGCGCGCGTCGAGCGTGTTGAAAGCGTGCGAGCACTTCAGAACGTAATCGTAAGCGGGAAGGATCATGCCGCTCTCCAGCACCCTCGCCGACTCTGCCTCGTAAATCCCGAAGAGTTTGAACAGCATTTCGACGTCCGCGAGTTCGAAGTTGTAAGTGGAGCCCTCCACCTCGGAGCGATGGTGTACGTCGCCGTATTTTACCCTGCCGACCCACTCGAGGTCATAGACGTTGTTCACTTTCTGAACGTACATGGATATTCGCTCGATCCCGTAAGTGAGCTCTCCGGGAACGAGCTCCATGTCCACGCCGCCCATCTGCTGAAAGTAAGTGAACTGGGTTATCTCCATGCCGTCGAGCCAGACCTCCCAGCCAAGCCCCCACGCCCCGGTCGTCGGGTTCTCCCAGTCGTCCTCGACAAAGCGGATATCGTGGCCGGCCGGGTCTATCCCAAGCGCCCTCAGGCTGTCCAGATACTGCTCCTGGATATCGTCAGGCGCAGGCTTGAGTATCACCTGATATTGATAGTAGTGCTGCAGCCGGTTGGGGTTCTCTCCGTATCTGCCGTCCGTCGGACGCCTCGACGGCTCGACATACGCGACCTTCCACGGCTCAGGCCC
>JAISQP010000170.1 GCA_031274115.1 Synergistaceae bacterium | reverse complement strand
CGCTTAGCCGCTGGCGTTGTGAATTCGACGAAAGATGGAATCGTCTCGAGGAGGAGCTCGAAAAGGGCGAAATCGTCGAGGTGAGAGGCCTTCGCAAGGTAAAGGGCGGACTTATAGTTGACTGTTTCGGCATAGAAGGTTTCATTCCGATCTCACACCTCGCGGAGGAGGGCAGGGGAGTCAACCCCGGGCGTCTGGTAGACCAGACCTTTATGGTTAAGGTCATAGAGAGGGACCGCCGCAAGCGCCGCTTTGTCCTATCGCGCCGCTCGATCCTGGAAGAGGAGCTGAATACCGAGCGCGCGAAGTTCTACGAGACGGTACACGAGGGAGACGTGCTGGAAGGGGAAGTAAGCAGCATCACGAGTTTCGGCGTCTTCGTGAACCTGGGCATGATAGAGGGATTGGTGCACATCACCGAACTCTCCTGGCAGCGCAATGCCAAAGCCAAGGACATCGTCTCGAAGGGCGACAAGGTCCGCGTAAAGGTGATAGGAATCGACAGGGAAAAGCACAGAATATCGCTTTCGATTCGGCAGACCCTTCCCGATCCGTGGGAGTCGGTGGCGGAACAGTGGCCGAAGGACACCGAGACGGAGGGAACAGTCACAAACATGGCGGAATTCGGCGCTTTCGTCGAGATAGAGCCCGGCGTCGAGGGGCTCATTCATATCGGCGATCTGAGCTGGAGCCGCATCAAACACCCTAAAGAGGTTTTAAAGCGCGGCCAGAAGGTGAAGGTCGTAATCCTCGACGTCGATTTGGAGCGTAAGCGCATCAGCCTCGGTTACAAGCAACTGAACGATCCTTGGCTGGATATAGCGGAGCGATTCGCCAAGGACAGCGATGTCACCGTGAAGGTCATCCGCCTCGCGGATTTCGGAGCTTTCGTCGAACTCGAGTCCGGCGTGGAGGGCCTTATACATATCTCGCAGATCAGCAGACAGCGGGTAGAGAAACCTGGCGACGTCCTTAGCGTAGGGCAGGAGGTCTCCGCGCGCATCCTGGAAGTCGACGCGCCCAACCGGCGAATACGCCTAAGCATAAAGGCGCTTCAACCCGAGGAAGAGAGGCGGCCGAGGGAGGATGGCGCGCAGAACCATGATCGCAAACCCAGGCGTGATGACGGAGACCGCAGAAAGGAACAGAACAGATCTCAACAGGTCCCGACAGAGGAGATGTCAGTTACGCTTGGAGACTTCCTCAAGGCGCGCAAAGAGGAGGAAGAGGCGCCGATCGAATAACCGTTGCATAAAATCGACCTGATAACGATAAAAGGAGCCGGATTTCCCTCGATCCCGGCTCCTTTCTCTTCGGAATCGTCAGCTTCGCGAATTATGTAGAGCTCTCTCCCGGCCGGGAGTTCGATATTCGCTTCTTAAGGAAAAAGCTTTTGAGCAGAGCCGAGCACTCTACCGCGAGTACGCCTTTCACGACAGAACATCTATGCGGCATGCGAGGATCGCGAAGTACGTTATAAAGCGAGCCGGCGGCGCCGGCTTTTGGGTCCGGCGCGCCGTAGACGACCCGCGGGATTCGGGTTTCGAGAATGGCGCCGGAACACATGAGGCATGGTTCGAGGGTAACATAGAGCGTACAGTCGTCGAGACGCCATGAACCCAACGCGTCCGCGGCCTCCATGATCGCGTTGATCTCCGCGTGGGCAAGAGGCAGAGACTTTGAGGCTCTTTCGTTCCTGCCCTGTCCTATTATCGCCCCATTGCGCACTATTACAGCCCCGACCGGTATTTCGCCGTCCATAAGAGCTTTCTTGGCCTCATCCAGGGCGTTGAGCATGAAAAAAACATCCTCCAAATTTGTATCTCTCCTCCGATAGTTGTATAGTAAGTATATAACATGTCCGCAAAATTTTTTCAGGGGGGCTTGATATGTCTTACGGCTCAATTTATGAATCGCCGATCGGTAAGATACTGGTATCGGCGAGCGATAGAGGAATCCTCGCGGTCTCGTTTGTAAAGGACGGTGAATCCTGCCGCACAATAAGCGGAGCGAACGATGCGTCGGACGCCATCATGGGTGAATGCCTCAAACAGCTCGAAGAGTATTTTATCGGTCGCAGGCGCAGCTTCGACGTTCCCCTCGATCTTAATGGAACGGCCTTCCAGCTTTCAGTCTGGAGAACCCTTCTTTTGATCCCATTCGGCGTAACCTGGAGCTACGGCAAGGTGGCCTCGCAGATAGGCAGGCCAAAGTCGTCACGCGCTGTAGGCGGCGCCAATCACCGCAATCCGGTGTCCATAATAGTTCCGTGTCACAGGGTCATCGGAAGCGATGGTAAGTTGACCGGTTATGGGGGCGGACTCTGGCGAAAGGAATGGCTGATCGCGCACGAAAGTAAATAGCGTCCTCGGCTCACTGCGCGTGAATCGGACCGCAGGGCGGCGTCCTTACGCTTACTTCGCCGCTCGTCCGACGGCGTTTTTAAATTGTCTTATTGCCTTTTATAAAACTCTGCGATCGCGGAGACCACGGCCTCCTGTTCCTCGGGAAGTATCTCCGGGAACATCGGGAGCGCGAGCACTTCGCCGCAGAGTGACTCAGCAACCGGCATGTCGCCCTTTTTAAAGCCGGCGGAGGAGAAGCAGGGCTGAAGGTGGAGCGGCAATGGGTAATAGACTCGGGTCACTATCTCCCGCTCCGCCAGAAACTTCTGCAGCTCGTCTCTTCGCTTCGCCCTTACGACGTACTGGTGATAGGTGTGCCTGTTCCCCCGAATCTCAGTTGGCGGAGCGATCTCCTCTGAGAGGGAGAGCTCCGCGAAGAGCAGGCCATAACGCCTTGCGGCCTCGCGCCTTTCCTCGGTCCACGTCTCGATTCGCTTGAGGCGCACCCGAAGTATGGCGGCCTGCAGTGCGTCGAGCCTGCTGTTTAGACCGATCTCGTCGTGAAAGTAGCTCTCGGCCGCCCCGTGCACCCGCAGTTTTGAGAGTTTCTTCGCGTCGGACTCCTGAAAGCACGTGACCATCCCGGCGTCGCCGTAAGCTCCGAGGTTTTTCGTCGGAAAGAACGAAAAACAGCCGAACCCTCCCCAGGCCCCGCCTCT
>JAISQP010000125.1 GCA_031274115.1 Synergistaceae bacterium | reverse complement strand
CAAACGGCAGCATGTCGTTTTAGCGATTTAAGCGGCGTTTCCCCAGATCACTCGAAAATTTTTCCGCAGCTCGCGAACTTGCAGCCGGCCTCCTGTTTTGCGGAGTGATCGTCCAGATACGAGCCGTCGAAGCACGCCGTGCAGAGAGACGAGCCCGGCAGGCCTATTGCGTCTATCATATCCTCCTTCCCCAGGTAGCACAGCGAGTCGGCGCCGACGGACGCCGCCATCTCCTCTATCGACTGCTTCGCCGCAGCGAGATCGCCTCTCGACGGCGTGTCTATGCCGTAGTAACAGGGGTAGCGCACCGGGGGCGAGGATATGCGAAGATGCAGGGCGCGCGCGTGGCACTCCCTTATCATGGAGACGACAAGCCCCGCCGTCGTTCCCCGCACGATGGAGTCGTCAATAAGAATGGCGCTGCTGCCGGAGAACAGCTCCTGATTCGGGCTGAGCTTTATGCGGACTCCAAGCTCGCGTACGCGCTGCGTCGGCTGTATGAAAGTGCGCCCGACGTAACGGTTTCGCACGACGGCGGCTTCGAAGGGAAGGCCGGACTCCTCCGCGTAACCGATTGCGGCGGTCGTCCCGCTGTCGGGAAGATAGGCTACGAAATCGGCGTCATCCGCGTTTCCGCTGATAAAGCACCTCTCGCCGCCGCCGTTTTTCGCGAGACGCCTTCCCATCTCCTGGCGGGCTCTGTAGACTGATCTGCCCTCGATCACGCTGTCGGGCCTCGCTAAGTAGACGAACTCGAAAGAACAGAGCCATCGGCGGTCGGAATCCGACTGAAGCCATGTCGATGACAGGCCGTTGTCGTTTATCAAAAGTATCTCGCCCGGTTCGATATCCCGCACCAGGGTCGCGCCAAGCAGGCTGAAAGCGCACGACTCCGACGCCACATAATAATTGTCGCCTCTTTTTCCAAGAGCCAGCGGCCTGAATCCCCACGGGTCCCGCGCCGCCACGAGGCCTTCCTCCAACAGAACGACGAGGCTGAACGCCCCCCGAGTATGCCCGAGGGCGAACCGAAGCGCGTCGAGGGGGCTCTTTTCCGGCTGATGCGCTACAAGGTGCAGGATCGCCTCCGTGTCCGAGGTAGATTGAAATATCGCTCCCCTGTTTTCAAGAATGGAGCGAAGCTCATCGAGGTTCGTAAGGTTTCCGTTATGGGCGATAGCAACCGGGCCTTGAGCGTAGTTCGCGCAGATCGGCTGCGCGTTTTGCAGCATAGAGCCCCCGGCGGTGGAATATCGAACGTGCCCTATGGCGGAGGTGACCTTTGTCATGGAGAGGCTGTTCTGATCGAGCGCCTCGTGGACGAGCCCCATCCCCTTCGCGGAGTTCACCCGCCCGAAGCTGTCGATCCACGCTACGCCGGCCGACTCCTGGCCCCTATGCTGAAGCGCCGAGAGACCCAGATAGACCTCCTCGGCGACGAAGTCGGTCTTGCTGAAAGCGCCGAAAACCCCGCACATCAGCTCGCCGCCCCTTGCGAGGGATCGAAGTCCAGGAGCCCCCCGGAGAAAAAGGCGGCCCGAAGCTCCTCCATGCTCAGCTCCTTCGCGCCGCTTATGCGAAGCGACCTCCCCTCGGCGCGGCCTAACGATATCACCGGATACCCCTCCCATAAGGTTAAAAATTTATCCGCGCTGTCCTCCGGGACGAAGTAAAGGACCCGCGGACCGCCCTCGCTGAAGAGCAGGGCTGCCGTGTCCCCGTCGCCGAAGTCAGCGCTCATCCCGACCCCCGAGTCTATGGCCTCTCTCGCGAGGGCGAGCGCGGCGCCGCCCCCGGACACCACGCGAGCGCTTCTCGCGACTGACTTACGCGACGTCAAAAGCGCCCTCTGCGCGAAAGCGCGCTCCATCGACGGATCGTACTCCCGGGTCGCGCCTTGCGGGGTCATCGACCCGCCGCCGCAGAGGACCTGCCACCTCGACGCGCCGAGCGAACCGACCCGCGGCCCCGCGAGGAATATGAGATCGCCCTCGCAGGCGCACCCGCTCCGGACGAAGTACGCGAAGTGCGGCACGAGACCCGCCGTGACGACAAGAGGGGCGGGATATATCCCGCCCTTGGAGGTCTCGTTGTAAAGGCTGACGTTGCCCGACACCACGGGGCACTCCAGATCGCGGCATACCGTCGCTAGACCCCTCGCGCACTCGGATAACTCGTAATAATTCCCCGGGACCTCCGGGGATGGGAAGTTTAGGCAGTTAGTCATCCCCAAAGCCTCAGCTCCGGAGACGGCCTGCATTCTGAGCGACTGGGCCATCGTCTCGGCGGCCCCCGCAAAGGGATCAGTCCGGCACTTCCACGGATCGCACTCCATCGAGAGCGTTACCAGGCTGTCGGACTCCGGCACGGTAATTGCCGAAACCTGGGCGCCCGGCCCCTCCACAGTTCGAAGCTGCACCTGACAGTCGTACTGCTCCCATATCTCGCTTCTGCCGCGTCCATGCGGAGAGCCGAGGAGCTTCAGGACGTCCGCCGCCGGGTCACGGCTCTCCATGTTCGGAGGGAGAACACCGCGCAAGGGCAAATCCTCCGGCGCCCGAGAGGGCCAGTCTATCAGCGGCGCGTCTCCGAGGATTTGCCTGGGCAGGTCGGCGATCAGTTCGCCATCCTTGAAGACCCTGTAACGGTCTCCTTCCGTTATGTTCCCGATAATCACGCACTCGAGCGCGTAGCGGTCCGCTATCTTCATCACCGGATCGAAGTTCTCGTCGTCCAGGATCAGGAGCATTCTCTCCTGCGACTCCGATAAAAATATCTCCCACGGCGCCATCTCCTCGCGAAGCGGTATATTCTCGCAGAATATCTCGATCCCGACGCCGCTCTTATGAGCTATCTCGCTCGAACTCGACAGTATTCCGGCCGCTCCCATATCCTGCATCGACGCGATGAGACCGCGAGAGTGCAGCTCCAGACAGCACTCTATCAGAAGCTTCTCCTCGAATGGGTCCCCTATCTGTATCTGAGGCCGGCTCTCCCGGCTGTTCTCGTCGAGCTCTTTAGACGCGAAGGACGCTCCGGCTATACCGTCGCGTCCAGTCTTCGAGCCCAGAAGCACGACGAGATGGCCGGCTCGCGCCGTCTTCGAACTCACGATGGAGTCGAGCCGCACAAAGCCGCAGTTAAAAGCGTTGACGAGCGGGTTGCCGTCGAAACAGGGGTCGTAAAACGTCTTGCCGCCGATGGTGGCCACGCCGACGGCGTTTCCGTACCCGGCTATGCCGTCGACTATCCCCTCCGCGAGAGCGGAAGCCCTTCTCGACCCCGGAAGGCCTAAGAAGAGCCCGTCCATGGAGGCGACGGGGCGGGCGCCCATTGCCAGGATGTCGCGAATGATGCCTCCGACTCCGGTGGCGGCCCCTTGATAAGGCGCCACGGCGGAGGGATGGTTGTGGCTCTCGACCTTGAACGCGAGCCCCCACCCGGAGCCGCAGTCGACCACCCCGGCGTTCTCTCCCGGCCCTTGAGCGACGCTCCTGCCGCTCTGCGGAAACTGAGCCAGGAGCTTCCGGGTCGACTTATAGCTGCAGTGCTCCGACCACATCACCCCTATAAGCGATATCTCCAGTTCATTGGGCGTTCTGCCAAGCAGCTTCTGTATCTGTTCGTACTCATTGTCGGAGAGACCGGCGTCCCTGTAATTCATGATAAATCATTTACCCTCCCAAACTTCGAAGTGCTCGCCAAGGGACTGCCAGACGTTCCTGCCATCGACGCCCCATATCAGGCCGCGCACGGTCGCCCGCTCCGGGTGCGGCATCAGGCCGAGCACGTTGCCGCGTTCGTTGATTATCCCGGCGACGCCGTTCAGAGATCCGTTCGGCGAATAGGCTTCTCCGGCCTCTCCGCTCGAAGGACAGGCGTACCTGAAGACTACCCGCCTCTCCTTCTCGAGCTCGTCGAGCTCGTCAGGGGGCAGGAAAAACAGGCCTTCGTGATGCGCGATGGGAAACTGCACGATCTCTCCCTCGGGGAAAGAACAGGTGAACGGCGTGTCGTTGCGCTCGACGCGAAGATACGCCGGGCGGCAGATAAAACGCAGGGATGCGTTCGGAAGCAGCGTCCCCGGCAGAAGACCGGCCTCCGTCAATATCTGAAACCCGTTGCAGATGCCAAGGACGAGACCGCCCGAGTCCGCGTACGAACGAACGGCCTTCATTATGCGCGATTTCGCGGCTAACGCCCCGCTTCGAAGATAGTCTCCGTAGGAGAAGCCGCCCGGCAGTATCACGAGGTCCGGCCTGTGCGGAAAGTCCTCCCCGTCGTGCCATACCATGTCGACCGGACCGGTCTCCATATAGAGCAGAGCCTTCTCCACATCCCTGTCGCAGTTGCTCCCCGGAAAGACGACTACGGCGCTTCTCACCGCCAGGGCTCCAGAGCGAACGAGTACGACTCGACGAGGTCGTTCACGAGGAGATCCTCCGCCATCGCCTTTACCCTCTCTCCCGCCTCCGCGTCGTCCTCGGCCTCGACGGTCACCCGTATGAACTTGCCGACCCTCACTTCCCTCACGCTCTCATAGCCGTGCCTGGAAAGGGTCTTCTCCACAGCCTTTCCCTGAATGTCCAGCACTCCATCCTTTGGAAGAACGGTTACGTCCGCCCTGTACGTTTTCATAGCACATCAGCCTCCCAAAATTCTTATTGATATTATCCGGCAGTCATCTGTAAATTGTCAATAACTTTGGTCTTGTACGCAAATCCATGACATTAAGGAATCGCTGAAACGACATGCTGCCGTTTGCGAATACAGAGACTATCAGGATTTTAATCTTTACCCTTCAGGCCTCTAACAATAAATCAGCCCTTCCTTAATGTAAATATGACAATAAAACAGGACCTCGAAAAAAACTCGAGATCCCGTCGTTGTCTGTATCGTTACCCTTTAGGCGTCTAACAATAAATCAGCCTTCTTAATGCCTACGGATTCGGTCCCTGGCGTATTTCGAGATCCCCGTTCGAGCACCAGGCCTGGTAGGACGAGTCGTAGTTGCGGGCGTTCCTGTATCCGGCCAGACGGAAGACCATCGTCATGAAGGAGGAGCGGACGCCGGCCGTGTCGTACAGCACTATGGTCTTATCCTTGTCGCCGAAGCCGGCCGAAATGAGCAGCGCCTGCAGCTCCGCCTCCGGCAAAATCTTGAAGTCCGGCGTGAAGACCTTGTCCCACGACAAGTTCACGGCGCCCGGAATATGACCTGGGCGCGCCTCGCCGAAGGGACGAATCTCGCCTGAGTACTCCTTCTCGGAGCGCACGTCGACAACCGCGACGGACGGATCGTTCAGGTTCTGGCTGAGCCAGTCGGTCGTGACGATATAGGAGGCGTCGAGCTTCGTGTTGGGGTACGTCACCGCCTTGTTGGTCGAAGTCGTGTTCGACGTCTTCCCGCCGGAGGCCCGCCACACAGTGAAGCCGCCGTCGAGCATCCTGGCGTTCTTAAAGCCAGTCATGCGAAGGGCCCAGATGACCCACGCCGCGTTGCCCCAGTCGCCCCCGTCGCCGTAGACGATCACTTCCTTTTTGCCGTCGACGCCAAGCGCCCCTATTTTCTTGGCGAGCGCCGCTCCGTCCGGAATGTCGCCCCAGGTCGGGTCTCCGGCCTTGCCGCCCATGTTCGCGAAATAGGTCCACTCGGCGTTCACAGCGCCTGGCAGATGCCCCTGCTGTCCCTTATAGAGCGACTGAGCGCGCGCGTCAATCAGAACAACCTTGTCGAGGTTGGCCTTAAGCCACTCGACAGACGCCAGAAACGACTGATATGTCTCCAAGCCGGCGTCGGCGGCCTGTTCAGCGGCAAAAACGCCGCCCGCGGTCATCAACGCGGCACAAACGGCCAGAATGGTTCCTATTGCGATCCCTTTTACCCTGTTCTTCATCCATCATACTCCTTACAAGTATAGAGTTATTGAAACGCCGCACAATGTCCGGCAATGTAAAACAAACTACCAGATGATGAACGCCGCTAAGCTCAGTAAAATCACTGAATCTCTGAAAACCCGCGCAATGTCGCCGCATCGTCGCCAAATTAAATGATATATTATTGTAAAGATTGTTTACAGAGATTTCTTCACGCCCCTACGGTGTGCGTGACTGCGGCTTGGCGCTGCAAGTTGATAACCATATTTTCCCCTGCCTTCATCGACCTGTCGACAGTCTATTAATCGCTCGTTCGCCTTTTTGTTGGGAAAGAGGGGATATGAATGAAATACCTCAAAAACATCGGCATAAGACTGGACAGAGCGACACTGGGATACTAGTCGATCAACTTCGCGCTTTCGCTGGTATATATGTCAATAGCCTCGTTTCTAATATACTATTACACTGATGTTTTAAAATTGAAGGCGGAAGTGGTGACAGTCATATTACTTTTTGCCCGTTTTTTCGATGGCGCGATAGATCCTTTTATTGGCTATTATATGGACAGACACTCCCTTAAATCCGGCAAATACAGGGGATATATTTACTATTGGGCCCTCCCTTCGTCTGTTCTATTTGTCGTGTTATTCATCCCGCCGCCTGTTACAGGTCAGATCGCGGCGCTGTGGTGCCTCTTCATTTATATGGTCTGGGGCTTTTGCTTCAGCGTGATGGAGGTAGCAAACCTGCCGTTGCTGACTGTGATCTGCGAGGACGATGAGCGCAATCTTTTTAATACATTCAGGATAACGTCCGGTATCGCTGCCGCGATGATATCATCGTATCTCACGTTTAAACTGGTGGCCGTCTTCGGCAATGGGTCGGAGAAGACGGGGTTTTTCGTGACCATGGCCATTTTTGCTGCGGTACTCCTGTGCACCTCGATGCTGGGAGCGAAGAACGTCACAGAGAAGTATGCGGCGAGCGAGAATATTATGTCATTTGGCGCCACTATGACCACCATCTTCAGGAACAAACAATTGATTTTCCTGTATTGTATGCTGATATGCGAGCAGATGGCGGCTTCTGTGAAATTGCAGGCGACAGTGTACTACTTTAAATATTACATAGGCAGGATGGATGTCTTACCGGCCTTTTTCCTCGTGGGGGCTTTGTGTTCGTTTCTGACGCAGCCCATCATATTTTGGGCCGCCAGGCGTTTTCGGCTGTCGCGCCTGATGGTCGGGGGGTATCTTTGCGAGGCGTTAGGCATGTCTGTAATATGGTTCTCCGGCAGGAATCTGGCGGCTATATTT
>JAISQP010000077.1 GCA_031274115.1 Synergistaceae bacterium | reverse complement strand
CATATCTTTCAGGGGCGGGTAAAAGCGCTCGCGGACGCCGCCCGTGAAGCCGGCCTGAAGTTCTAGGGAGGGAAGACGTTGGCAAGCCAAAGTCAGACGAGTAAAAATTACAGCAGCAGAGGCATGGAACTCACCGAACGCGTAGTATCGATAAACAGGGTGAGCAAGGTCGTAAAAGGTGGAAAGCGATTTCGGTTCAGCGTCCTCGTTGTAGTAGGCGACGGGCAGGATCAGGTCGGGGTGGGAATGGGCAAGGCCCGCGAAATTTCCGAAGCGGTTCGCAAGGGCATAGATCACGCGCGCAAGAACATGATCGACCTGAAAAAGGTCGGCGCTACGATCCCTCACCCGATACAGGGCAAATTCGGCGCGGCGGAAGTTCTGATCAAGCCCGCAGCGCCGGGAACTGGAGTAATCGCCGGTGCGGTGGTCAGAGCGATCATGGAGTTAGGCGGCGTGAAGGACGTTCTCACGAAAGTCATCGGACGCACATCTAACCCTATCAACGTCGCTTACGCCACGTTCGAAGCCGTAAAAGGCCTTCGCACCCCAGAGGAAGTGCGCCGGCTCCGCGGTAAAGAGAGCCGCGTCGCCGCGCCCGCATAGGAGGGTTTGTCATGGCTAAATTGAAGGTCACGTGGAAAAAGAGCGCGATCGGTCGTCCGGACAGGCAGGCGCGCACAATAAGAGCGCTTGGCCTGCGCAGGCTCAACCAGACAGTGGAGCACGAGGACTCTCCCCAGGTGAGGGGAATGATCCAATCCGTCATCCACCTGGTCGAGTTAGAAGAGACGAATTAGGAGGTAAGATTATGAATCTCCATGATTTATCGCCGGCGCCCGGTTCACGGCGCAAGCCGAAGAGACTCGGCATGGGTCTCGGAAGCGGCCAGGGAAAGACTGCCGGCAAAGGCCATAAGGGACAGAAAGCCCGAGCGGGCCACAGCGTCAGCCTAAACTTCGAAGGCGGGCAGATGCCGCTTTCGCGCAGGATCCCAAAGCGTGGGTTCAGCAACTTCAGACACGCGACGGAGTACGAGACGGTCAACGTGAAGGATCTCGACAACCGTTTTGAGGCCGGCGCCGTCGTATCGGCGGCGGAACTTCACGCCGCGAGGCTCATCACGAATCCGTCCAAAGCCGTAAAGGTCTTAGGAGACGGAGACTTGACCAAAGGCCTTACTGTAAAAGCGTCAGCTTTCAGCGCTAAGGCGAAGGACAAAATCGAGTCGGCCGGCGGAAAGGCCGAGGTGATATAAGGTGATAGACGGGTTTAGGGATGCATTTCGACTGCCTGACCTAAAAAGACGCATCCTTTTTACCATAGGGGCTCTTTTTCTCTTCAGGCTGGGGGCTCACATTCCCACACCCGGAATAGACGCGGCAAGGATGGCGGAACTCTTCTCGCAGACGAACATCCTGGGTTTTCTGGACCTCTTTGCGGGCGGGTCGCTCCGCCGGTTCAGCGTTTTCGCGCTGGGAGTCGCGCCTATATAAACTCGAGCATAGTAATGCAGCTTCTCGTGGTGATAATACCGGCTCTTGAGAAGATGCAGAAGCACGAGGGCGAGGACGGTCGCAAGAAGATAGTACAGCTCACCAGGTACGGGACTATATTTTTCGCGCTCATTCAGGCGATAGGCTTGACCACCTGGCTCAGGGGCGCCGGCGTCTTTTCCGGCGGCTTCTTTGATATGGTCATCGTCGTCTTCACAGTGACGACCGGAGCGCTCGCACTGATGTGGCTCGGAGAGGTGATGAGCGACCACGGCATTGGCAACGGGATATCGCTTTTGATATACGCCGGTATCGTGGTGCGCGTTCCCGAAGCCATAATACTGACGCTTCGCGCTATGGGGAGCGGGGAGGCAAACCCTGTCGCTCTCGTCGTGGCTCTGTTGATTATGGTGGCCGTAATCGCCGGGTGCGTCATCCTCCAGGAGGGGCAGCGCAGGCTTCCGGTTCAGTACGCCAAGCGCATGGTGGGAAACAAGATGTACGGCGGCCAGAGCACGTTCATTCCGCTTAGGGTGAACACCTCCGGGGTTATACCGATTATTTTCGCCTCGTCGGTGCTCCTCTTTCCGTACACGCTAGCCGGCTTATTCAGCGGCAATATCGCAGATAAAATAAGAGGGGCGTTCGCTCCCGCCAGCTGGATATACATGATCTTTCAGGTGCTTCTGATAGTGTTCTTCTCGTACTTTTACACGGCGGTCGTCTTCAACCCCAGCGACCTGTCGAACAACATGAAAAAATACGGCGGCTTCATTCTCGGCATCAGACCGGGCAAGCCGACAACCGATTACATCGAGAAGGTAATGAACAGAATTACTCTGGGCGGAGCGGTCTTCCTGGCCATAATAGCCCTGATACCGACTCTCGTTTCCGCGATCGTGCGGACCGACAGCTTTTACTTCGGCGGCACCGCCGTGCTCATAGTAGTCGGAGTCGCCCTAGACACGGTGCATCAGGTCGAGGGACAGATGCTCATGCGCCATTACGAAGGCATATTGAAGCGCCGCAACAAGAGCGGCGGTCTCCTGTAGGGACTGGAGGGGATGACGGTGCGCGTTATATTGATTGGCCCTCCCGGCGCCGGAAAGGGAACTCAGGCCGCGAAGATCAGGGAGAAGCGGAATGTTGCGCATGTCTCGACAGGCGATATCCTGAGGGATAACGTCAAGAGAGGTTCTGAAATTGGAATGAGGGCAAAGTCCTTTATGGAGTCCGGCCGTCTCGTGCCCGACGAACTCATTATCGAAATGATCGAGACCCGTCTCGGCGAAAAGGACGCGGCTTCCGGCTTCATTCTCGACGGCTTTCCGAGAACCACCTCGCAGGCCGAAGCCTTGGATCGTCTCCTCGCGGAAATGTCGCTGGCCTTGGATGCGGTCGTTCTTCTGGAGATATCCGACGAGGATGTCGTGCGAAGGTTGACCGGCCGGCGGGTTTGTTCGTCATGCGGCGCCATCTATAACGCGGCTTCTCATCCCTCCAAAATCCAGGGGGTATGCGACTCGTGCGGCGGGAATGTCGTTCAGCGCGAGGACGACAAGGAGGCGGTTATACGCAACAGGCTTGCCGTATATCACGGGCAGACTTCGCCCGTAGTCGATTATTACGCGGACAAGGGGCTCCTGCTTCGCGTCGACGCCTCCAAAGCGCCGGACGCCGCAATGAGACGCCTCGAATCGCTCGAGATCAGGTGAGGAATGATAACCCTTAAAAAGCCGGACGAAATAGTAAAGATGAGAAAAGCCGGGCAGGTCGTAGCCGATGTTCACAAGGCTATAAGGGAGACATTGAAGCCCGGAGTCGATACCCTGACGCTCGACATCGTCGCGGAACGGGTAATCTCACGCGAGTCCGCGAAAGCGTCGTTTAAGGGGTACAGAGCGCCAGGCGCCCGGACACCTTTCCCGAGCGCTATCTGCGTGTCGGTCAACGAGGAGGTAGTTCACGGAATTCCGAGCAAGGACCGTCTCCTGCGCGACGGAGACATAGTGAGCATCGACGTTGGGGCGATCGTCGAAGGGTATCACGGCGACGCCGCCTGCACGTACCCGGTGGGAGAAATTACCCCAGAAAGAGCGAACCTGTTGGCCGTCACGCGCAGGGCGCTGTATATCGGAATCGAACAGGCGCTTCCGGGCAACACGATAGGCGATATCGGGTACGCCATAGAAAAATGGGTGCTGGGCAAAGGGTGCGGACTCGTAAGGGATTACGCGGGCCACGGAATCGGCCGCAAACTGCATGAGGCCCCTCAGGTCCCCAACTACGGCAAACCGGGCAGCGGCGTTACGATCAGGCCCGGTTTGACGTTTTGCATCGAACCTATGGTTATGAGCGGGGCGGAAGCGATTACGAACACCGATAACGGTTGGACGGTAGTGACATGCGATGGCTCGGACGCCGCTCATTTCGAACACGCCATACTCGTTACGGAGGACGGCGCCGAAATCCTGACGCCATGGGAATAAGCTGTGACAATGACGGACATTTCCCCCTAGGTACTTTAGTTGTCGTAAGACGGGGCAATTATGCGGGTTCTCTTTGTGTTGTTGTCGGAATCGACCAAAAAGATGGTAAAATCCTCATTGCTGACGGAGTCGATATTTCGGCGGGAAAGCCCAAACGGAAAAACCCGCGCCACGTGGACGCGACAGGTGAGTTTTCACCGGATGTCGCCGACAGAATTAAAAGGGGAAAAATAATAGACGACGGTTGGCTGTGCGAAATCCTCCGCCGTCAGAAAAAATAAAATTTCACAGCTTGTTCTTGAGGAGGTTGGGTAGAGCGCATGCCAAAAGACGACGTCATAGAGGTCAAGGGAAAGGTTGTCGAACCCCTGCCGAACGCAATGTTCAGGGTGGAGCTGGAGAACGGGCACAAGATACTCGCCCACGTATCGGGCAAGATGAGGATGCACTTTATCCGTATTTTACCCGGAGATCGCGTTCTGATACAGCTTACGCCCTACGATCTCACGCGCGGCAGGATAGTATATCGATATAAATAATTTTCGTACGAGTTCAAAGGAGGCGTCTTAAGAGATGAAGGTTAGACCGTCGGTCAAGACCGTTTGCGAATACTGCAGGATAATAAAGCGGCACGGCGTAGTGCGCGTGATCTGCAGCAGGAACCCGAGACATAAACAGCGCCAGGGTGCGAGGAGGTAATTATAAATGGCACGTATCGCGGGAGTCGATCTTCCAAGGGAGAAAAGGGTCGAGATCGGGCTGACTTACATATTCGGCGTCGGCCTGCCCAGCTCCAGAAAAATACTGGCGGCAACAGGGATAAGCCCGGACACAAGGGTTAAGAACCTCACGGACGACGAGGCTCAGAAAATTCGCGCCGAACTCGAGAACAACTACAAGGTAGAGGGCGATCTTCGCAGGGATATAAGCATGAACATCAAGCGTCTGATGGATATTGGCTGCTATCGTGGGCTCCGTCATCGACTTGGTTTGCCGGTACGCGGGCAGCATACGAAGACGAACGCCCGCACCCGCAAAGGGCCGAAGCGTACAGTCGCCGGCAAGAAGAAGGTTACCAAGTAACGTTAGGCGAAGATGACGAGGAGGGAATGAAAAGGTGGCAAAAAGAGTTCAGCGCAGGGGCAAAAGGAAAGAAAAGAAACACGTTTCTTACGGTGTGGCCCATATATATTCGACGTTCAACAATACTATAGTCACGCTCACCGACAAACAGGGCAACGCCCTCTCATGGGCGTCCGGCGGAAACGTCGGCTTCAAGGGGACGAGAAAATCGACGCCATACGCCGCTCAGATGTCCGCCGCGCAGGCCGCGAAGCTGGCACAGGACCATGGAGTGGTGGAGATCGACGTCGTCGTCAAAGGCCCCGGTCCCGGCAGGGAATCGGCAATCCGTTCGCTTCAGGCCGCTGGATTGCAGGTGAATATCATTCAGGACGCGACGCCTATTCCGCACAACGGATGTCGCCCGCCAAAGAGACGCCGCGTATAGTCTTAAGGATTTACAAACAAGCGTTTGGACGTACAGTTTGAAAGGTGGGGAGACTTTGGAACACACCTCATATAGTATTGTAGTAGAGGAAAGCACCTCTTCATATGGCAGAGTAGTCATAGAGCCCCTCGAGCGGGGATATGGGGTAACCTTGGGTAATTCGCTGAGAAGGGTTCTCCTGTCATCTATAACGGGAGCGGCCATCACGGCGATAAGGGTGGACGGAATCCTGCACGAGTTTACAACGGTGCCCGGCGTAAAGGAAGATATGATTGAGCTGTTGATGAACATAAAACACGTCCCGGTGAGGTCGTTTTCCTCGGAGTTCAGGATCCTGCATCTGGAGACCGAAGGCCCTAAAGTCGTGACTGCTTCCGACATACAGCTTGACAGCGAGATAGAGTTCCCGGATCCCGACGCGGTAATCTGTCACCTCGAGAGCGGAGCTAAGCTCTCCATGGACTTTTACGTGGAGTCCGGCACTGGGTACGCGTCGTTGGACAGATCCAGGCCCGTCTATCTGCCAGTCGACGCTCTTCTTGTAGACGCGATCTTTTCGCCCGCGAAGCGGGTCAAGTACGAGGTACAGGATAAACGCATGGGGCAGAGGACGGACTACGACAGTCTCGTCCTCGAAATATGGACGAACGGGGTGGTGAAACCGGAAGACGCCGTAAGACAGGCCTCGATCATTCTTCGCGATTATTTCATGGATATCGCGATAGCCATCACCCCAGAGGGTGAAGACCTCCCGGCCGACGGAAAAGGACACGACCAGCTCAAGTCCCTGGACAAGCCTTTGGGAGAGGCCGCGGCGAAGAGCTTCCTCAAGCTGGGCGACAACCCGGCGTACGCCAGACCCGTAAGGGACCTGGAGTTGTCGGTGCGCAGCGAGAATTGCCTTATGAGGGGCGGAGTTCACTACATAGGGGAACTCATTTCCCGCTCTCGCGGGGACCTCTTGAAGATTCGCAATCTCGGGAAAATTTCGCTCCGCGAAATCGAGGAAAAGTTGACGAAATTCGACCTCACGCTGTCCGGAGAGATAGAGGATGACGTGGAGGAATAGTTAAACAGGGAAGAAAAATAAGAGAGAATAAAGGGGCGTACTTTCGATGAGACATCGCATGAATCTGAGGCGTCTTGGACGCTACGGATCGCACAGGCGGGCAATGCTGGGCAACCTGGCCGCCAGCCTTTTTGTGGAGGGGAGCATAGTCACGACGGTGACGAGAGCCAAGGAACTTCGCCGCGTCGCCGAGAAGCTCATTACGAAGGCGAAATCGGGAACGCTGACCGACCGCCGTCTTGTCATAGCCCGGATGCCGCACAAGCTTGCGGTTACGACGCTTTTCAACGACCTCGCGCCGCGTTTCGCCGGCAGAAACGGCGGATACACGCGCATAGTGAAGCTGGGCAACAGAGTCGGGGACGCTTCCCCTATGGCGGTCATCCAATTGGTAGAATAACGCTATGGATCGCGTTCCAATATTCTCCCTCCGAGGGGTAGGCTATAGCTACCCCGGCGCTTCATCCAGCGCATTAGACGGCGTCGACCTGGAGGTCTCGGGGGGGGAATGGGTCGCTCTGGTAGGGGCAAACGGTTCGGGCAAGTCGACGATGGCGAAAATTTGCAACGCCCTGCTGATTCCAACGCAGGGCGATTGTTTTGTTGCGGGCAAAAATACGAAGGACGAATCCAATATTCCCGCTATCAGGCGCAAAGTCGCCCTCGTCTTTCAAAATCCGGAGGACCAGATCGTCGCGTCGATCGTGGAGGAGGACGTCGCCTTCGGGCCGGAAAACCTCGGCCTGCCCTCGTCTGAGATCAGGAGACGAGTCGACGGTGCGCTCGAGCTGGTGGGGCTCTCCGACATGCGGAGGAAGGGCTCGTTCGCGCTCTCCGGCGGCCAGAAGCAGCGTCTCGCGCTGGCGGGCGCGCTGGCGCTCGAACCGGTCGCCCTGCTCCTGGACGAGTCCACATCGATGCTCGATCCGGAGGGGAGGATGTCCTTTCTGTCCTGTCTCGGGGATTTAAAGCGCCGAGGCCTGACCATACTCCAGATTACTCACAGGATGGAGGAGGCGATCCAGTCCGATCGCGTCGTCGTTTTAGATGGTGGGCGGACCGCGTGGAAGGGCTCGCCAACCGAATTTTTCGACGGAGAGTACAGAAAATGGAACTTCGAGGAGCCGCCGGCCGTCGCTCTCTACAGGGAACTGCTGTCACGGGGTCTCCTTCCGGGCGCTACCGTGC
Source organism: Synergistaceae bacterium (assembly GCA_031274115.1). Next base: position 1,192 of record JAISQP010000077.1, on the reverse strand, counting down.
CTGACGTCGCTTCCATGCTAAGCGCGCTATGTCTCTGAGGGTCGAAAACCTGAGTTACACTTACAATCCAGGGACGCCGTCCGTGACTGCCGCGTTGAGGGGCGTCTCGCTCAGCGCCGAACGCGGGGAATGGGTCTCCATCGTGGGGCACACCGGCAGCGGCAAGTCGACGCTCGCGCAGCACCTGAACGCTATTTTGCTCCCTCAGTCCGGGAGGGTGGAAATAGACGGAGTCGAGGTAAAACGAAAAGCAAAAGGGCTGCGCGCGTTGAGACGAAAGGTCGGTCTCGTCTTTCAATACCCGGAGCAGCAATTTTTCGCCGAGACGGTCCGCGAGGAAATCGCGTTCGCGCCCTCCAACTGGGGGGTGCGGGGAGAAGAGCTTGACGCCTGCGTTTCCGACGCGGTTCAGGCGGTCGGCCTGGACCCCGCCCTTCTCGATTCGAATCCCTTCGCGCTCTCGGGCGGCCAGCAGAGGAGGGTGGCGCTCGCGTCGGTTATAGCTATGTGCCCGGACTACCTGGTGCTGGACGAACCGACGGCTGGGCTGGACGCCGCCGGCATCAGGGAGCTGGCGCGGCTGCTTGCGAAGGTGCGCGCGGATGGCCTCGCCGTCGTCCAGGTAACGCATGACCTGCAATCCGCACTCGAACACAGCGACAGGATCCTCGTCCTCGAAAACGGAGTGAGCGTCGCGCTGGGCGCCCCTGAGGAGGTCGCGGAGTATCTTCTGGCAAATCCGGTGCGGGGGCTGATAATTCCGCCGCTGGTACAGTTCGCGGCAGGGCTCAGAGAAATGGGAGCGTCACTCGGTTTGACAAGTGATATCAAGACAATAGTAAAAAAAGTCGAGGAGCTTCGCGCTAGCCGCGAAAAGGCTGACCATAACGGCGAAGCTTCCGGGAGGACATAGCGGATGCAGTTTTTGAGCGGTATTTCACTCGGTCAGTTCATACCGGGAGCGTCCTTCGTGCACCGGCTCGATCCGCGATGCAAGATAACCTGCACGTTCATACTGCTTGCGGGGCTTTTTATGGCGAGCAGCATACCGGATTTCGCCCTATGGGGCGTACTGCTCTTTGCCCTGTCCGCGCTTTCAGGCGTCCCGCTTTCGACGATTCTGCGCTCAGCCCGCCCAGTTCTCTTTTTAGTTCTGATAACCGTTCTTCTGAATATTTTCTGGACTCCCGGC
>JAISQP010000034.1 GCA_031274115.1 Synergistaceae bacterium | reverse complement strand
TTTTATAGACATGGACAGCCCGGAGGACAGGAGCAAGCTAGTCGGGTCGCTTCAGGACCTGTTCAAGTCCGACAGATGCAAGGCGAGGGTGTACGGGGTGACCGCCCTCGGGCTGGTCGAGATAACGAGGAAGAGGGCCAGGCTGGATATGCGCTCCATAATGAGCCGGAGCTGCCCCTTCTGCGGCGGGTTGGGCTGGGTCGACAAGGAGGAGACCGTCGCCATGAAGGTCAAGAGGTTCATCCGCAAATCCGTGCTAGGTGCGAACTCAGAGGCGTTTTTAGTGGAGCTTCACCCGGCAATCGCTAAATATATAGCGGACACGTACCTCGCCATGTGGGAGGAGGAGTTCGGAAGGAGGTTTTACCTCGCCGAGGCCCCCGAGTTCGCGTGGGACAAGTACAAGATAGATTTTCAGGGCTCAACCTCTCGCGTGTCGCACAGGGTGGAGGTCATGGAGCGGCGGGAGGCCGCGGTCGTTGTACATAGCTCGACTTCAGCTTAGGGACTTCAAGAGCTTCGGGGGCTCTCACGACCTCCCTCTCACGCCGGGTATGACCGCGATCGTCGGTCCGAACGGCAGCGGCAAGAGCAACATACTCGACTCCCTGAGATGGGTTCTCGGCGATTCTCACGGCTCTAAACTCCGGGTATCGAAGCAGGACGGCCTCATCTTTCACGGCTCCGTGTCGAGAGGACAGGGGACGGAGGCGTCCGTCTCGATACAGATGAGAGATGGGATCAGGGTCTGCACGATACGCAGGCGCGTATCCGACGCGGGGGCGACCGTCACCGTGGACGGCGTCCGCGTCACCCTGGCGGAACTCGACGAGGTCAAGCGGACGTGGAACATGGGCGGCGACAAGTTCGCCTTCATAGGGCAGGGGGACGTCGCGGAGGTGATACAGCAGCGGCCGCAGGCCAGGCGCGTCCTGCTCGAATCCCTCTTTGGCATAGACTCCTACCGCAGGCGGCGGGAGGAGGCCTCCGGTCGGCTCGGCGAGGCTCGCGACGAGTACGGCAGGCTCCGGACTTTCTCGGCGGAGCTTCTGGCCCGACGCGAGGAGATAGCGCCGGAGGTCGGGCGAGCGGAGCTGGCGCGGGGGCTGTTGGACTCGTTGGAGGAGAAAAGGCGGCTGCTCTACTGGGCGAGGCGCGCCAACAACGAAGTGCTGTCCCGCCAGAACGAGGAGCGGCAGCGATACCTGTCCTCGCTCCTGTCGGTCAAGGAGGCGTGGTTCGCGGGATGGGAGAGGAGCATCGTCTCCCTCGAACGCGACGTATCGGCTCTGTCAAAGACTAGACAGCTTCAGGTCAGGGAGCTCGACGACGCCAGGAGCGCGCTGGCAGGCTTCACGCGCACGGCCTACGGATACGGCGCGTCTCTCGCGTCGGCCCTCCGCAGGGCACAGGAGCTGACCGCGGACCGATCCGGGCTGGACGAGAGGCTGTCCTCCCTGAGGACGGAGCGCGAGCAGTGCGACCTGGCGGATAAAACGCGCGTCGACGAGCTCGATGCTTTGAAAAAATCCCTCGCGGAGGCGGAGAAAAGACGCCGGAGTTTCGAGGAGCGGACCAGGGACGCGCGTGAGAGGAATGAAAGGCTCAACCGCGAACGCGGCGAGATAGAGGGCGAGATGTCCGCGCTGAAGGCCCGTATGAAATCCATCGGACTTTCCCTGCGGGCCCTCGGGGAGGGGGGCGAGCCGTCCCCGAGGGACGACGATCCCCTGAAGGCGGTAAAAAAAGAGCTGGAGGACATCGAACTCCGCCACGCGTCCCTACTCGAGGAACAGGAGCGCGCCTCGACGCGGCATCGCGATCTCTACGCCAGGCTTCAGGTGACGTCCGGCGACCTCCAGAGAAACAGACGGGAGCTGTCGAAGCTGACGAACCGCCTGTCCGAACTCCAGGAACAGGCCGCCAGCGAAGTGTATCCCCGCCCGGTCCAGCACGTCCTGTCCGCCGTTAAGCTGGGACGTCTGCGGGCGAACGTTCGCGCCGCGATCGATTCCTTCAAATGTCCGCCGGAGCTGGCCGCGGCTCTTGAAGCTTTTTTGGGCGGCAGGCAATTCTGGATACTGACTGATACGATGGAGGAGGTCAGCGTCTGTATCGACACTCTCAAAAAAAATCAGGCCGGTCGGGCGACTTTTTTCCCTCTGGAGAGGAGCAGGCCGAGACAGAGGGATAACTCGCGCCGGCTGCCGGAGGAGGGGATAGTCGGCTGGGCGATGGATCTGCTGGAGATTGAGGAACACTGGCGGCCCGCGATTGAACATATTATGGGCGACCTGCTGATCGTGGAGAGCTATCCGGTCGGGCAGTCGCTCGTTCGCGGCGGCTTCAGGGGGCCGGTCGCGACGCTCGACGGCGACGTGTTTCAGCCGGGCGGCTCCATTTCGGGCGGACGCGCGCAGAAGCAGGGGCGGGCGATGGAGGTCGTAAGCGCGGTATCCCGGGTCGAGTCCGAGGTTTCGGCGATGCGGAGCCTCGTCGATTCGCTCTCGAAGGACTTCTCGCGGCTCGAAGCCGAGGAGGCGGAGGCGGCCGCCGAGCATGACGCAGCCTCGGCCGGGATCAGGGAGCTGTCCGCGAGGCGCAGCTCATGCGACCAGAGGCGCGAGGAGATCCTTCGCGAGCGAGCCAGGATGAAAAACGAGCGCGAATCCATGCTGGCCGCTCTGAAGGAGTGCGGAATTTCGTTCGCTGATCTGATGGAGAGGAAATCGGCGCTCGAGGGCGAACCCGCCGGCGCGGAGGAACTTGCCTCGGACGAGGGGATGTCGGTCGAGATAGAGCGTCTCAAAAATATGGCGGCGCTTGCGGAGGAAAAGCGCCGGTCCGGGTTTGTCCTCTCAGAGCGTATAATCACGGAGTTGCGGTCCACCGAGGCGGCTGTGTCGAACCTCGAGGCGGAGATCTCCTCGTGCGGGCGGGAGGTCTTGACCAACAGGGCGAACCTCGCGGCCCTCGCGAAGCGTTACGCGGAGGTCGCCTCCCGCCGCCGGGCCGTGACTGACGAGATGACGGAGTTCAAGGACAGATACGAGGTCATAGAGTCACGGCGCGCCGCGAGGACGGCGCGGCTTGACGCGGCTCGCATGGCGGTTCAAAACGTCTCCTCGGAGCTGTCCTCCGCCGGACTCCGCAGCGCCGAACTTTCGAGGGAGAGGCTTGAACTCGTCCAGACGTGGGAGGAACAGTACCCCTATCCCGGTCCCGGCGCTGTATCGGACGCCGATGCGGAGGAGCTGAGACGCGCCATAAGAGAGTACGACAGAAATCTGAAAGCCCTGGGGGACGTCGACATGGGGGTGCTCTCGGAGGACAGGAACCTGCGCGACAGGCTCGCGTATCTCGGCGACCAGCTCGACGACGTGGGGCGCAGTATCAGGGAGCTCGAACGCCTCATCTCCGACGCCGACGAACAGGCGCGGGCGATGTTCGCCAATGCTCTGGAGGAGATAGATAAAAAGTTCAGCTCGCTCTTTCAGAGGCTCTTCGGCGGAGGGGAGGCGCACCTGGAGATGGTGGAGGGCGCCTCCCTCTGGGACAGCGGAGTCGACGTAGTGGCCCGCCCCCCTGGAAAACACCCCACAGGGATAGCGCAGCTCTCAGGCGGAGAACAGTCCCTCTCCGCGATCGCCCTGCTCTTTGCGTCCCTCGAAGCGGCGTCATGCCCCATCGCCGTCCTGGATGAGGTCGACGCCGCGCTCGACGAGGTGAACCTCCGGCGATTCGCGGACCTGGCGCGGGACGCGTCGAAGGAGCGCCAGATATTCGTCATGACTCACAGGAGATTGACGATGGAGCGCGCAGATGTCCTCTACGGGGTGACTCTTGCCGAGCCGGGGCTTTCGCAGGTCATCGGCGTCAGAGTTGAGGATTGGGCGTAGATGCCGCGGTTGCAGGCCCCTGTAATTTGCCGGAGTGATACCCCTCTTTTTAAATCGGATTTTGAGGTTTGTCCCCTTAATGAAATTGGAGAAACAAAAAATATTTAAAAAAGATAATGTTTTTAAAATGACATTTCCGCGCTCAACGGGCGGTGACGGCTATCATGCCTTGCTGTAGCTGTTTTGACGCGTATTTATATTTTTGAGGGGCGACTTGTAATTTCTTTAAATATATGATAATATTTTTAGATAGTTAATGTCTTTTGGGAGTGATTAACTTGACTGATATATTGCGCGAAATTCGGGAACAAGTCACCCAGCACAGGGGGTCCAGGGTATTTTACAGGGCCGCCAACGGACGCAGGAAAGCGGAAGCGCGTCAGGGCGTAATAATGGAAGCCTATCCGAGTCTTTTCACCCTTTTCGTAGAATCGCAGAACAGCACGGTCTCCTTCAGCTATGCGGACCTTCTGACGAAGGAAGTGGAACTGAAGCTGTTGCCCTGTGAGGATAAAGTCTGACGTCAGCCGGGCCCGCCCCTCTTCTCGGATATCTGTATTCATCGCGGACGCCTTGAACCGGTAGATGTTTTTTACAAAGACGTGTCCCATCAAGATAAATCTCACGCTTCGCGTGCTCGGTTTACGAGGCGACGGTTATCACGATATATATTCCCTGTTCTGGCGCCGCCCCTCTCCTGAGATTCTGACGATCTCTCCGGGTGGCGCGGGGGATGTGTTGTCGGTGTGCGGTGTCGATGTGGAGGGGGAGAATATCGTGTCCCGCGCGTGCCGGCGCATTCGTTCGCTCTTCGGGGAGGACGCGCTTGCCCCGCTGGAGATGAAGCTGCACAAATATCTCCCGACGGGCAGCGGCGTCGGGGCGGGAAGCGGCAACGCCGCCGCGCTGATTCGCTGGTTTCAGATGTCGGGCAGTGGCCGCGTCCTGCGCTGTTCGGACGTGTCTCCGCTGGGTTCGGACGTGGCCTTCCTCGCGAGCGGCTTCGACCTCGCCT
>JAISQP010000017.1 GCA_031274115.1 Synergistaceae bacterium | reverse complement strand
TCGAACCGCGCCCGCTTTTCCGCAAAGAGCGGTGCATATCCTGCGGGGCGTGTGTGAAAGCTTGTCCCAATGGGGCTGTCGCCCCGCCGGATGAGGGGTTCGAAACGGACTTTTCGGCGTGTTCAGGAGCGGGTGATTGCGCTGACGTCTGCCCTTCAGGGGCGCGCGAGCTGTGCGGAAAAGAGATGAAAGTCAGCGACGTCATGAGGGAGGTTCTGAAGGAGCGTGTTTTTTTCGAGCAGTCGGGCGGCGGAGTCACTGTCTCCGGCGGCGAGCCGCTCTCTCAGCCCGAGTTCGTGACAGGATTCCTGATGGCCTGCAAGAAGGAAGGGCTGCGCACGGCCCTCGATACCAGCGGGTTCGCGAGCCCGTCCGTTCTTCTCTCTACCGCCCCCTTTACGGATCTCTACCTTTATGACGTGAAAATAATGAATAGCGGGAAACACCGGCAATACGCCGGCGTCGACAACGAGATCATACTGTCGAACCTCTTGAAGCTGAGTGAAACAGGCGCCAGAATTTGGGCCAGGACGCCGGTTATCCCTGGGGTCAACTCAGATGAGACGAACTTGAGGGAGACGGGAGAGTTTCTGTCTCTAGTCCGCGGGGTGGAGCAGTTGAACCTGCTGCCCTATCACAGCTCGGCTGAGGACAAACATAACCGCTGGCGGATGGATTACACGCTCAGCGGAACGCATCCTCCAACAGAGCAGTCTATGCGGCGTGCGGTTGAAATAATAGAGGACTGCGGAGTAAAAGCTATAATCGGCGGTTGAGTTCTTCAGTGAAAGTACATACCGATGACGGCGCGAGAGTCGAACGAATCCTCGCCTCATGCCATTCAAAGAACGCTAAAAAGGCTGATTTATTGTTAGACGCCTGAAGGGTAACGATCAAAACCTCGATGGTCTCTGTATTCGCAAATAGCAAAATGTCATTTCAGCGATTTAATCAGCGTTTCCCTAAATCCCTAAATCAGCGATTCCCCGTGTTAATTATTGAAATCGTTATTTTGACGTGATAAAGTATGATGCGTAATCAATAATTATTTTATGAGGAGGTCTTGGGTGTGAATGAACGGATAGAGAGACTGCGCCGCGAGAGTTTCGAGACTCGTCCGAGTTTTTCGGCGGAACGGGCGGTATTGGAGACGGAATTTTACAGGGAGAATGACGGCAAGTACGCGACGCCCGTGCTGAGAGGCCTCAACTTCAAATATATTTGCGAGAGAAAGACAATCTATATCGGGCCTGACGAGCTGATAGTAGGAGAGCGGGGTCCGAGGCCTAAGGCTGTTTCTTCGTTTCCGGAACTCACCTGTCACTCGGTCCGCGACCTTGAGATATTGAACTCGCGCGAGATGCAGAGTTACTCTGTTGCCGCAGAGGACATCGAGCTTTACCGCGACGAGGTGATCCCATATTGGAGAGGCCGCAGTATGAGGGACAAGGCGTTTGCGAGAATGCCTGAGAAGTGGACGATGCTCTACGAGGCCGGGGCGTTCACGGAGTTCGGCGAGCAGCGCGCCTTCGGGCACACGGCGTTGGACGGTCTGATCTATGAAAAAGGTATGCTCGACCTGAAACGCGACATCGCGGAAGCGAGAAAGCGTCTTGATTTCATCTTGGATCCTGACGCGACGGCAAAGGACGACGAGCTTCTGGGCATGGACATATCGTGCGACGCCGCGATAATCTTCGCCGCTCGCCACGCCGAACTGGCGGAGAAGATGGCCGCCGGGGAGGTTGATCCCAAGAGGAGATCGGAACTGGAGAAGATAGCATCGGTCTGCCGCTGGGTTCCCGCACATGCGCCCCGTGATTTTTGGGAGGCGATCCAGATGTACTGGTTCGTCCACCTTGGAACGATAACTGAGCTGAACGGCTGGGACGCAATGAGCCCCGGTCATCTCGACCAGCATCTTACGCCCTTTTACGAGCGCGGAACAGCGACAGGAGCGCTCGACAGGGAGATGGCGAAAGAGCTTGTTTCCTGTCTGTGGATAAAGACTAACAACACTCCGGCGCCTCCGAAGGTGGGAGTGACGGCGGCGGAGAGCGGGACTTACAACGACTTCACGAATATCAATCTGGCCGGTTTGAAGCGCGACGGCACGGACGGCTCGAGCGAGGTAACGTTGATTGTGCTCGAGGTGCTCGACGAGCTGCGGCTCCTTCAGCCGCAGTGCAACATACAGGTGAGCGCCCGAACGCCCGACCGGATTCTCGATGCGGCCGCCCGCGTCGTTCGCAATGGCATGGGCTACCCGTCTTTCTTCAACGCCGACATGGTGATTCAGGAGCAGATCAGGGTGGGAAAGAGCCTTGAGGACGCCAGAGAGGGCGGGACGAGCGGTTGTATCGAGACTGGCTGCGCCGGCAAGGAGGCGTATCTTCTGCACGGATACCTGAACACGCCGAAGGTGCTCGAACTTGCCCTAAACGACGGAGTCGATCCTCTTACCGGAAAGACGGTCGGCGTAAAGACAGGCGATCCCAAAAACTTCAAGACCTTCGACGATCTTTACGAGGCCTTCGAGCGCCAGCTCGACTACGTCGTAACGACAAAGATCGAAGTCGATAATTACCTCCGCGCGAGGTACGCCGAACTATTCCCCGCGACGTTCCTCTCTGCCGTAATCCGCGACTGCATTGAGAACGGCGTGGACTACTACGCCGGCGGCGCCAGGTATAACTCTGACTACATTCAGTGCACAGGAATAGGAACCATAACGGACAGCCTCTCCGCGATAAAAAAGCACGTTTTCGAGGATGGGAAAGTGACCTTGAGCGACCTCGTAGACGTCTGCAACAAGAACTGGGAAGGCGCCGAGCCCCTGCGCCTTGCGATGTGGAACAAGACGCCATTCTTCGGCAACGACGACGACTATGCTGACGATATCATGCGCAGAGTCTACGAGAGTCTTTATCGCGCTATCGACGGACGAAGGAGCATTCTCGGCCCCACTTACCACATAAACATGCTCTCGACGACCTGCCACAACTACTTCGGCAAGATGACGGCCGCGACGCCGAACGGCCGTTTTCTCGGGACGCCGATCTCGGACGGCACGTCCCCCAGCCACGGCGCGGACAGAAACGGTCCGACCGCCGTTGTAAAATCGCTCGGCAAGATGGACCAGGTCAAATCGGGCGGAACGCTCCTGAACCAGCGATTTTTACCCTCCGTCCTCGCCGGCGAGGAGGGCATAAATGGCCTTGTCAACCTGATTCGCTCATACTTCAAGCTCGGCGGGCACCACGTGCAGTTCAACGTCGTCGACGAAGAAACCCTTCGTGAAGCACAGAGGGAACCCGAGGCGTTCAGAGGACTCTTGGTACGCGTAGCCGGCTACAGCGATTACTTTGTCGATCTTGACCGTTACCATCAGGAGGAGATTATCGCGCGCACCGCGCAGGAAGTAGTATGAAAATTGCAGGCATGACCTTGAGGCAATGCCTCAAGGTCATGCCTGCAATTCAATTTATAAATTTATAGTGCGCTAGGCGGGCTTTGCACTCCTCGCGGCCGAGCAGGGCGGCGACCTCGAAGACGCCGGGGCTCACCTTGCGGCCTGTAAGCGCCCATCTCAGCGGGAGGGCTACTTCCTTGAGCTGGACGGAGTTCTCCTCGCACCAGGCTCGTGCGAAGGTCTCCATCTCCTCGGGGTTCCACTCCGGCAGGTCCGCGAACGCGCCGAAGAATTTTTTCAGGACGGGCGCTCTCTCCTCCGTGATATCGCTCGCGTCGTAGCGCTCCTTCACTGGGAAGAAGTCCACGAAGTAGTCGCTGTACTCCGCCAGCTCCCTGGTCGTCCGGCCTCTGCCGCCCATCAGCGTCAGTGCGTCCTCCAGATATTTTTGAGCGTGTCTCTGAGGGAAGAGGCCCAGCTCGGCCCAGAAGGGCTCGACTGTCTTTCTCTTCAGAGACGGGTCCATAATCTTGAGGTGCTCCTGATTGACGAAATTGAGCTTATCCATGTCGAAGACGGCGGCTTTTTTCGTCACCTTCGAAAGTTCGAAGAGATCAGTCGCGGTCTTCCTGTCGAATATTTCGACTCCGCCCCCCGGCGACCACCCGAGCAGGGCGAGGAAGTTGAACACGGAGTCGGGGAGATACCCCAGGTCGCTGTACTCGAATACGCTCGTCGCGCCGTGGCGCTTGGAGAGCTTTTTCTTGTCCTTGCCGAGGATCATGGGCAGGTGCGCGAACTTCGGCGGCGTCCATCCGAGAGCGTGATAGAGCAGCATCTGTTTGGGAGTGTTCGCGATGTGGTCCTCTCCTCTTATCACGCAGGTGACGTTCATCGTATGGTCGTCCACCACGACGGCGTAGTTGTATGTGGGCATTCCGTCGCTCTTTATGATGACGATGTCCTTCACCGACCCGTCCGGGCTCACTGACGCCTTCTCGCTCTGAATCTTTATCTCCCCGTATATCTCGTCGTTCAGGACGAGGCTTGTCCCAGTCGGAACTTTGAAGATTACGGCGCCCTCCTCCCTGTACGCCAGGCCCTTCTCCAACAGCTCTTCCGCGTACTTTGCGTAGGTATCCATGCGCTCCGACTGCCTGTACGGCCCGAAGGCGCCGCCCTTGTCGGGCCCCTCGTCCCAATCCAGGCCGAGCCACTTCATGCCGTCCATGATGGTCCCTTTGTACTCGGCCGTAGACCTCTCCCTGTCGGTGTCCTCCACCCGCAGGATAAAAACGCCGCCGTTGCGGCGCGCCCATAGCCAGTTGAAGAGGGCGGTGTGCGCCCCCCCAATATGGAGCGCGCCGGTCGGGCTCGGCGCGAAACGAACCCTCACATTTTCATCGATCGACATACTCGCTGAGTCTCCCTCCAAAATCGTCGCGAAACGCGTTAAGAACGCTGATTAAATCGCTAAAACGACATTTTGCCGTTTGCGAATAGAGAGACCATCGCGGTTTCAATCGTTACCCTTTAGGCCCCTAACAATAAATCAGCCTTTCTTTAACTGTCGCGCACCGTCGACTATAATAGCGTCGGAAGTGATTATACACAATGGGGGTTGAGCTGTGGAGGACGGAGTGAAAAATGGCAAGCTGCTGCTTATAGACGGGCATGGGCTGGCGTTCAGGGGGTTCTACGCCGTTCCGGAGACGAACGCGCCCGACGGGACGCCGACGAACGCCGTGCTCGGCTTCATGAACATGCTCCTGAAGGCGATGGAGCTGTGGCGTCCCGATGGGGTGGGGCTCTTCTTCGATCCCCACGGGCCGACGGCGAGGGACGAGTTGTACGGCGCCTACAAGGAGGGCCGCCAGCCCGCGCCGGAGGGCTTCAAGACGCAGATGCCGCTGATTGTCGAGCTGGTGAAAGCGCTGGGCTACCCCGTCTTCATCGAGGACGGGGTCGAGGCCGACGACCTCATTGCGGCCACCGCCGCGTCCATTGCCGAGGGAGGGGGAGAAGCGCTGATACTGTCGGCCGACAAGGATCTGTTACAGATCCTCAGTCCGGGGACGAAGATGGCTCGCCCGTCCAAGGGAATAACAGAGTTCAAGCTGTACAGCGAGGAGAGTTTCACGGAGGAGTACGGCTTCCCGCCGAAGGCGATGGCGGACTACCTCGCCCTCGTGGGCGACTCCGTGGACAACATACCCGGCGTTCCGGGGATAGGCGACAAGACGGCGCGGGCGCTTCTGGCGCGACACGGCTCGCTCGACGCCATATATGACGCGCTTGCCTCTCTACCCGAGGGACAGCGGAAAAAACTCGAGAGCGGCAGGGAATCCGCCTACATGAGCTACTCCCTGGTAATTCCGCAGGCAGTGAAGGCTTATCCGGTCAGGCTTCTCGAACGCGGGCCGGCTGACGTAGAGGCGGCCTACGCGCTCTGCGAGAGGCTGGGCTTGAAGAGGCTGATTGCGAGACTCGGGCTCGCCTCAGGGAAGAGCCCCGAACACGGCGCTCAAATTTCAGCCGCGACGGTATCCGGCGCCGCGTCGCCGGCCGGCGAATTTGTTCCGGGTAACGCCGGCGGGCTGGAAATTTTCAGCGAAAAGACGCTTATACTGGCGGATAATCCGGATGTTCTGGCGACGGCCGGCGGCTGTTGGGCCGAGCTTTCTGACGGCGCGCGCGAGGCCTTCAGCGGGTGGCTTGGCGATCCAGACGGCAAAAGGCTGATACTGGCGGATTATGGGGCGCGGCGCCAGAGGGCGCCGGTCCTTGACGAGCATCCGCAGATAATCCGGGACGTCGAACTCGCGCACTATTACCTGCACCCAGACGCGAAAAGCCACGCGCTCGCGGACATTCTCGGGGAACGTCCAAAGACCGGGGAAGCGCTCGCGGGCCAGCTTTGGGCGCTCTGGCAGGGGTTGTCCGGCGACCCGCGCGCGTCAGGTCTGGAGAGCGTGACGAGCGTGATAGACGCGCCGCTCGTCCCCGTCCTCGCCACTCTCGGCAAAAACGGCGTCCGCGTCGACCTCGCCGCCCTCAGGGAGCTGGAGGGCGAGCTGCGGGAACATATCGCGGAGACGGAAAGGGAGATCTTCGGCGCGGCCGGCGGCGCGATAAACCTGAACTCGCCGAAGCAGGTTGGCGAGCTGCTTTTTGAGAGACTGAGGCTGCCGGTCATAAAAAAGACGAAGACGGGCTATTCCACCGACGTAGGGGTGCTGGAGGAGCTGTCGCGGCTGCCTGAACCGCTGTGCGTGATACCGTCCAAGATGCTCGACTTCCGAGAGTGTTCGAAGATGTCGTCCGGCTTCGTGCAGCCGTTTATCAAACACGCGGAGTCGTCCCCCGACGGCAGGATACGCTCGACGTTCCTGCACGACGTAACCGGCACGGGGCGTCTCGCGAGCAGGGACCCGAACGTGCAGAACCTCCCTGTGTTCGGGGACTGGGCCGTGAAGTTCAGGCGCGCGATCACGCCTGGGAGCGGCGGCGCGCCGCGAGTCTTCGTGGCCGCCGACTATTCGCAGATAGAGTTGAGGGTTCTGGCTCACCTGTCCGGGGAGGAACGTCTGCTGGAGGCGTTCGGGAACGACCGCGACATTCACCTGGAGACGGCGTCGTGGGTCTTCGACCTTCCCGCCGAGGAGATAACCCCGGAGCAGAGGAGGTTCGCCAAGACCGTGAACTTCGGCCTGATATACGGCATGGGCGCGCACGGGCTCGCGTCGAGGATGGGCATAACCCGCTTTCAGGCAGCCGGGCTCATAGAGAGGTATTTCTCGGTGCTGCCGCGAGTCAGGCGCTACCTCGAAATGAGCGCGCGGGAGGCCCGGTCGCGCGGCTACACCCTGTCAGTCCTCGGGAGGATTCGCCCCCTGTCCGAGGTCTCGACGGTGGAGGGCCGCGGCGGCGGCTCCATCGACAGGGTCGCGGTCAACACTCCTATACAGAGCACCGCCGCCGACATAGCCAAGATCGCCTTGATCCGGTTTCAGCGGATCATCGGGCGCGACCATCCGGACACGCTGCTCGTCCTCCAGGTGCACGACTCGCTGATATGCGAGACCCCAGCCGAGAAAGCCGGCGCGATGGAGGCGATACTGGTCGAGACAATGGAAAACGTGAAATATATTGACGTTCCGTTGAAGGCAGAGTCCAAACGCGGACGCTCCCTCGCCGAGGTATGAACTGCCGGCGGGGCCAAAAATATTTTGACATTAGTCGAGTATCATAGTATCATCATTCGGCTAAAGTCGCTATTAATAGAGAAAAGGGGAGGACGTTTAACGTCATGATGCAATTTTTCAGGAAGAATGTAAGATGGATAATGCTTGTCGTTGTGGTTGTGTTTATTGTCTCCTGTTTTGCCGGATACGGCTTATACAGCGGCGGCCCGAGAGGCGCCGGCGGCGGCGATTATCCTGTCGCGCGGATCGACGGGGAGCGGGTGATGCTCTCGCAGATAGAGCGCGAGATGGAGCAGATGATAAGGGGCATGGGGTTGTCGCAGAGCATCACGTCGGAGGACTTCCCTTCTCTCAGGACTTCGGTGTTGGAGCAGTTGGCTATAATGAAGGAGCTCGACAAAGAGGCCAAGTCGCGTAAGCTGTCCGTGGAAAAGAGCGAGATCGACGAGACGATCAAAAATATAGAGTCCTCGTTCCCGACCAAGGAAGTATTCCTTCAGCAGATGCAGCTTGCCGGCATGGACGAGCGCGGGTTCAGGAAGGCGGTTGAAGAGCAAACCCTTCGCCAGAAGGTGTTCGACGAAGTCACTTCAGAAGTGTCGACTGACGAGCAGGAAATGCGTGAATTCTACAATACCATGAAGACATATGCCTTCCAGAAACCGGAGGGTTTCAATATGAACCTGGCGCACTTCAGAACTGAGGAAGCCGCCGAGAAAGCCAGGGCGGATATTGAAAGCGGCAAGTCGTGGGATAGCGTGTTGGAGGCCGCATCCAGCGACGTGTTCAACTCCTATCCCGAAAGTTCTCCGGTTCTGATAGCTCTCACGCAGCTGACTGACGACTTCGAGTTCCTCAAGAACACTCCGATGAACAAGGTGTCGAAGGCGGTAAAGCTGGGCGAAGACGACTATCTCATAACTATCAAGCGCTCAAAGGAAGCCGCCGGCGTCGCGACGTACAACGAGGTCAGCGCCGACATAGAACAGATGATACTGGGACAGAAGAGGCAGGGTCTTCAGTCCGATTTTCTCCAGGAGTTGAGAGGCAAGGCGGCGATCGAGATTCTGGACGAGTCTCTCTTCAGCAAACCCGCTGACGCCTTGGTTGAGGTCTCGGGCGACGTGTCGGAGGAGACTTCCGGCGACGCGGCTGAGCCTTCGGAGTAAGCCGCGTTTCGGGCTGACGCCTCAAGTTCGACAAAAGCGCCATTCGCATTCAGCCCGAGGAAGCTTTTTGTATATATCCAGTTTTACGAGTCACGCAACCTTGCGCGCGGTTTGCAGCGGTCTTCTGACGCTTGACAGCTAGTCGCGCTAGACGATAGAATACCTCCCGTGCGGTGAGGTGGCCGAGTCGGCTGAAGGCACTCGCCTGCTAAGCGAGTAGGGTGACTAAAATCGCCCTCCAGGGTTCGAATCCCTGCCTCACCGCCATTAGCAAGAAACCTAGCATAACCCAACATAACCTAAAACCAGCTCCCGCCTAAATCGGCGGGATTTTTTATTAACCTACTATAACCTAATATGATATAATAACACTCAATAAATGGTACACAAACAGGACTACAATTTAAAGCTGTAGTCCGCCATTTAAGGGGAGTGATTTCATGCTCACGGACACGAAGATCAAGAGCGCCAGACCATCCAAGAAGCGATACAGGATAGCCGACATGGACGGCTTGTATATAGAAATTACTCCAGCCGGCAAAAAGTATTGGAGATTCAGGAGCAACGAGAACGGGAAACGGAATTGGCATAATCTTGGGGAATATCCATTTGTCACTTTGCAGCAGGCTAGAGAATTGAGAGATGGGAAACGCCATGCACTACCAGTAGCGCCAAAGAAACACGAGGAGACATTCTCACAGGTCGCCTCTGAATGGGTCAAACTGCACGAACAGAAGTTGAGTAATGAAAAAGAAAAGCAGAACATCAGGAGCAGACTTAATACTCATATCCTGCCATTCATTGGCGATAGAAATATCGCTGAGCTGAATACCGTCGATATTCTTCCCCTCATGCAAAGACTCGGTAATATCGGAAAATACGAAATGAGCAGACGAGTAAAGCAAATTATCAGTCAGGTTTTTCGTTATGGGATTATGACAGGTTATTGTCAGAACGATCCAACATACGCCTTGCGTGGTTTTCTCGATACGCCAAAATCTCGCCACTTCGCCAGCCTCACCCGCCCCGCCGACGTCGCCCAGCTCCTCCGCTCGATCGACGCCTATCCTCAAACAATCGTCCGCTACGCTATGCAGTTCTCGGCGCTCACCTTCTGTCGCCCCGGAGAGGTCCGACACGCGGAGTGGTCGGAAATTGACAACGAGTGGCATATTCCGGAGGGGAAAATGAAGATGAAGCGCCCGCATATAGTGCCGCTCTCCACTCAGACGCTTTCACTGTTGGACAAAATGCGCCCCTTGACCGGACACGGCCAGTATGTTTTTCCATCGAGCCGCGC
>JAISQP010000123.1 GCA_031274115.1 Synergistaceae bacterium | reverse complement strand
CATCACGCAGCACCTGGCGCCGTTCCGGACCATAGCCGCCAGCACGGCCTGGACGTCGGGCCCCTCCGGCGTAGTCCGGCTCGCCTCCCTCTCGGAGCGTCCGTCGTCGTAAACGATCGTCCCGATCATTCCGGCGACAAGTCCCGACGCGCGCATTATCGATCTCGTAACGAACGACGTCGTAGTCTTCCCGTTCGTTCCTGTGAGCCCGATCATTATCATTCGTTCAGAGGGCCTGCCCAACAGGACGGCCGCGGCTTCTCCCATCGAGGCGCGCGCGTTTGCCGTTATTATCTGAGGGACTTTTACCCACTCCCCGTCTATCGCGCGCTCGCAGAGGAGAGCGGCGCAGCCCGCCTCTACGGCGGCGCGGGCGAAATCGCGGCCGTCCGAGCGCTCCCCTTTTACGCACGCGAACATCTCGCCTCTCCCGCCGGGAGTCAGATTCCTGCTGTCGTATACCACCTTTGAAACATCGGCGTCTTCGCCGCGTCCGTGATGATTGGGCGAATCGGCGGGATATCTCAGTTCTTTTTCACCGCTCAATCCGTTAAAAAGATCCTCAATCCGCAAGTCAATCATTCCCCTCTCAAATCACGGAATCGAAACCGGCGCCGCGAAGTTTATTATTTCGAAGCGACCATCAGCCTCGACATGTCCTCGACTATAGCCTTGAATACCGGCGCGGCGATCTCTCCGCCGTAATAACGCCCCCCGCTCGGCGCCCCTAGAACGACCAGCAAAACATACTCAGGGCTTTTATACGGCCAGAAGCCGATAAACGAGCTGACATACTGTCCCTTCGCGTAGCTTCCCTGCAAGGCTACCTGAGCTGTTCCGGTCTTTCCCGCGAGTTCGACGCCATCGACTCTGGCCGCCTTTCCGCTTCCGATGTCGACTGTTTTCGACAAAGCTTCCCTCAGCCAGGCGCATGTTTCCGGACTCAATACGGCGGTGCGGACCCGTTTTCTCCCCTGATGGATCACTTTGCCGCTCGCGTTTCTCACTTCGGCGATTACGTAAGGCTTGAGCAGTTCGCCTCCGTTGGCTATCGCGCTTATCCCCATCACAAGCTGAAGAGGGGTCACCGCGAGCCCCTGACCTATCGCGACGTTGGCTTTTACCATACCCAGCCACTCTTCGGGAGAACGGAGGAGACCTTCTTCCTCTCCTGATATCTCGACGTCGGACTTGGCCCCGAATCCGAACTGCTTCAACATTCCGTAAGCCTTGTGCGGATTGACCCTGTTGCCTATCGTCGCCATGCCGGTATTGCAGGATTTTATCAGGAGCCCTTCCTGGTCAAGCATTCCGTGGGAGCTGACGTCTCTGATCGTTCCATCCGCAATCGCGAGCCTTCCCCTGCAAAAAAACTTCTCGTCGCCCGGCGCTATCCCCATCTCTTTCGCTATGCCCAGCATTATGGGTTTAAAGGTCGATCCGGGTTCGTATACCCTCCCTATGGCGTTATTCCTCAGCGAGTCGGAGTTCCCAAAGCCAGCCCTGTCGTTCAGGTCGGTCCACGGGTAGCTCGCCATCGCGATGATTTCGCCCGTCCTCGGATCGACGCATATCCCGACGCCCCACTTCGATCCGGTGTCCAGGGCGCCCTGGCGAAGTTTCCACTCTATTATCTGCTGAATTTTCGAGTCGAGCGTCAGTCTTATGTCGCCCGCGCCGACCTGAAGCGTTCCCGCGTTGCTCCCTATGAGATCGAGGAGGTTTCCCCGGGCGTCCCTCACAAAGAGCCGGGTCTGGGTCGGAGAGAACAGCACGTTGTTCCATTCCCTTTCCACTCCGCTCAGACCGACCCCGTCTATGTCGCAGAAGCCTATTACGTGCGAAGCGAGCTCTTTGTGCGGATACATCCGCTGGCTCTCTCTGATCGTAAAGAGCCCGGGCGTTTTTTTATCGATCAGGAGCTGCGCCGTATCCAGCGGAACCTTCCGGGCTACCCAATGGAATCGTCCGGTGAGCTTGCGCGAGAACTTATCCGCGACGCGCTTGCCGAAAAACGGCGCCAGCTCGTCGGCGCTCGCCGTATTCCAATACAGCGGATCGATAAAAAAACTCGCGGACGGAACCGAAATCGCGAGAGGAACGTCATTGCGATCCCTTATATCGCCGCGAGAGGTCGAAATCGACATCTGAGCCCAATATTGACTCTGCGACTGTCTGCTCACCCTGGCGTCCGGAAACGCGTGCACCCGCACGGTCTGAGCCACAAGGACGAGAATGACTGTAAACAGCGCCGCCCATGCGCTCCTCGAACGCCAGGATTCCCTTTGTACTCTGCCTCTAATCTTTGGCATCAGCCAACCCGGTAAAAAGCCGCGCTATCCTGCCGGGCGAATCGACATTTCCCCGCCTGTCCGCGCCCGCGGCGGTCATTACCTCTGGTTCCGCGCCGATCCTTATCGTCTCGATCTCGCTGGCCGCAACCATATTCAACACCGAGTGCGCGTAGCTGTAAATTCTCGACGGAGAGAGCAGCGACGAATAGCGCTCCTCGAGTCCGGCGTTTTTGTCGTTTACCGCCTCTATCCTCGCGGTGACGTGCGCCAGCCTGTGCTCGAGATAAAGCCCGTATAAACGCAAACTCCCCAGGGACATGGCTGAAATCAGCACGCCAAAGAGACAAATTACGCATATAGTCGATTGAGAACCTGTCCTTTTTTCGTGCCTTGCCGCCGGCGCCTTCATTTCTTACCCGCCTCCTTTTGCCTATAAAATCCTCGATCTTCAATAATCGGAGTTCCCTTGACAAATCCCCTCAATTTAGCGCTTCGAGAGCTCCTGTTTGACTCTATCTCGTCCTCTCCCGGGGTGACGGGACGTTTTGCGATAACCCTCCCCGCTTCCTCCTGAACCCATTTGATGAATCGCCTCTTTATCATCCGATCCTCCAGCGAATGGTACGAGATCACGATTATCGCGCATCCGTCCCCGGCTATCGAGATCGCCGCTTCCAGTGCTTCGTCGAGGACGTCCAGCTCGGAATTGACCGCTATCCGGAGGGCTTGAAAGACCCTTCTCGCCGGATGCGTCCCCATCTTCCTCTGAACAGGCGAGGGCAGGGTCCCGCGAATTAGCTCGGTAAGATCTCCTGTCGTCTCGATCTTTGTCCCCCTTTCCCTCGCCCTGACGATGGCTTTCGCGATCTGATAGGCGTATCGCTCCTCACCGTATTCTCTGAAGATTCTCGCCAGATCCCCGACGCCGAGTTCAGCCAGAAACCTGCTCGCCGGCGGAAAATCCCCGCTCCTGTCCATTCTCATATCGAGCGGCCCGTCGTCCTGAAATGAAAACCCGCGCTCGGGCGTGACAAGCTGCATATTCGAGACTCCGAGGTCAAAGAGAATTCCGTCCGCTCCAGGCCACCCTTTCTCCTCCGCCAGCGCGGACATCCCGCGGAAATTTCCGGGGATTATCCTTACTCTTCCTCCATACCGAGACAGCTTCTCGGAGGCGATCGCCCTCGCCTGTTCGTCCTGATCGAAGCCTATCAGGCGGCAGTCCGGAAATTTTTCGAGTATCTCCGACGCGTGTCCCCCGGCGCCGAGCGTCGCGTCGACGAACAACGCGCTCGAAACAGCGCCCGCTCTTACGCCGAAAATTTCGAGCACCTCTTTTGTCATCACCGGGATATGAGTCTTCATATCGGCTTGTTCTCTCAGCTCCAATCGCTGTCTCCAACCCCAAAGCTGTCCCACTCGTTCATATCCCAGATCTCGAGGTGATCCATATTGCCGTTTATGCTGACCTCCTGGTTTATTCCAGCCCGCTTCCTTAGTTGGTGAGGCAGGAGAATGCGTCCCGCCGAGTCTATATCCTGCTCATAGGAGTAACCAAGAAGCATCCTCCGGGTTACGCTCTCCTTGCTGTTGTCGGCGGGCATCGAACGCAGCTCGTTCTTTTTGATCTCCCACTGAGATTTTGAATAGACGGCGACGTGTTTCCCGCCATAACCGATGGTAGCGACGACGCACTGGCCAAG
>JAISQP010000220.1 GCA_031274115.1 Synergistaceae bacterium | reverse complement strand
GCTGCGGCTTTTGACGGGCGCCGCGGGGCGCCTCATGGTCGTGGGGGACCCGGATCAGGCGATATACGGCTGGCGCGGGGCGGACATGTCGCTCATCATGCGTTTCGAGGACGATTTCCCCGGCGCCAGCGTCATGGTTCTCGACCAGAACTACCGATCTACGGGGAACATTCTGGACGCCGCCAACGGCGTGATAAAGCGCAACGCCGGGAGGCGCGATAAAAACCTCTGGACCGCCTCGGAGCGAGGGCACGAAGTATACGCGCTCCTCGCTAAAAACGACGAGGAGGAGCGCGCGTTCATCGCCGGCGAGATAGAACGTCTCGCCTCGGACGGCTATGGGTACGGGGAGATGGCGATACTCTACAGGATGAACGCCCTCTCCAGGGGGTATGAGCAATCGCTTCTGGAAAACTTTATACCGTACAGGGTTGTGAGGGGCGTCGCCTTTTACGAGAGAAAAGAGGTAAAAGACGCGCTCTCTGCGTTGAGGCTCGCGGTGAACCCCAAGGATCGGGCGTCGCTCGAACGGATCGCGAACATTCCGCCAAGAGGGATAGGCAAGAAGGGCGTATCGGACCTCGCCGCCCGCCTCGATCTCGCGGAGGGAGAGCCCGGGGAAGTGTGGCTCGGGATTAAAAAAAACCCGCCGCTGAAGGGCCGGGCCGGCAAGGGCGTCGAGGCGCTGTCCGAGATGATGCTTCGGATTTTGAGCGAGAGCACACTCTCGGGCGCGATTGACTTTATCCTGTATAATTGCGGTTATGACGAATATATTCGCGGAGAATTTCCCGAGGACTGGGAGGAACGTATCGAAAACATACGCGAGCTTGCGTCGATAATGCCGGAGGGGGATATCGCGGAGGCCCTCTCGCAGGCCGCGCTCTTCACGGATCAGGAGGTCGGCCGCGAGGACGGCGCGAAGGTGAATCTGCTCACGATGCACGCCGCGAAGGGGCTCGAGTTCCCTGTCGTGTTTCTCGTCGGCTTCGAGGAGGGAATCTTCCCGAGCGCGAGGTCTATCGAGTCCAGCAGAGGCGTTGAGGAGGAGAGAAGGCTCTGCTACGTGGGCATGACGAGGGCCCGCGAGCGCCTCTATATATCCGGAGCGATGAGCAGACTGTTGTACGGAAATTTTCAGCGGTCTCCATTTTCCAGGTTTATCGATGAAATTCCGAAAAACTGCGTGAAGATGGACGACCGGACGAAGTTCCAAAGGGGGGGCGGCATTGTTCGCGGTGGCAATAACGGGAGACGTTGGAGCTGGTAAGAGCACGCTCGCGGGAATATGGGCTTCTCTCGGCGCGAATGTGATTAACGCGGACGAGATCGCGAAGTCGCAGTGGTCGAAGCCGGAGACGCTTGCGGCGGCAGTAGGGCGATGGGGTGAAGGCGTCGTGAAGGACGGCGCGGCGGACTTTTCGGCAATCGCGAGACGGGCTTTCGGGGACGAGGAGGAGTATCGCTTCATGAACAGCCTGATACACCCCGGCGCAAAAGCGGACATTCGCAGACTCTCCGCCTCGCTCCGCGGACTGGTTGTCCAGGAGATACCCCTCCTGTTCGAGACGGGCGGCGGACACGACTGGGCCGACTACATAGTTTACGTCGCGGCCTCAGGCGACGTCAAAGCGAGCAGAAACGCGGGCCGCGGGTGGGACGAGAGCGAGGTGTCCCGCCGCGAGCGCTTTATGATGGACTCCGGCGAAAAGAAAAAAAAATCGGACCTGGTGCTCTGCAACAACGGCGATATGGAATCGTGGGAGGGGACTGCCCGCGATCTTGGCCTGAAGCTGATGGCCATGTCGTCCGTCTGCGAGATCTCGACGTGTTGCGGAAGCCTGGAAGACGCTGAGAAAATATCGTCGCTTCTAGTTGAAAAACATCTCGCGGCGTGCGTTAATATATCGGAGGTAAAAAGCCGCTACTTCTGGAAGGGCAAGGTTTGCTGGGATTCCGAGTGGCATTTGTCGTGCAAGACGACGGAACTCGCGCTGAAAGGCGCTATGGCGCTTATCAGGGCAAATCACCCGTACGAGTTGCCGGCTATAACCGCCGCAGAACTCTTCCGTTCCGACTACAGGACTCTGGAGTGGATAGCCGTGTGTTGCGGCGGTTTTTCGAAAGGATGTGCGGAGTAAATGGGTTTGTATGGCTTCAATTTGGCGGACATGCTTCTGAGATTGCCGGCTGTGCTGTGGGCGCTCTCGTTCCACGAGTTCTGCCACGGCTGGGCGGCCTTCAAGCTGGGCGACAGGACCGCGGCCTCCCAGGGCAGGCTCTCGCTCAATCCGCTCGATCATCTCGACCCGGTCGGGACGATTATGCTGATATTTTTTCGGTTTGGATGGGCGAAGCCGGTTCCAATAAACTCGAGGTTTTTTAAAAACCCGAGGCGGGATATCGCGCTCGTCAGCCTGGCCGGCGCCGGCGGCAATTTTCTGACCGTCCTGGTCTGCGGAGTTCTGATAAGGTTATTTCCCCAACTGTTATCTTCCGGGCCGGTTGGTACATTGACCCAGCATTTTCTTTATACGAACATCGGCCTCGGCGTCTTCAACCTGATTCCGATTCCTCCGCTGGACGGCTCCAAGGTCCTTGCGATGTTTCTCCCGCTTTCGGCGATGAGAGCTTTTTTCTTCCTCGAAAGGTACGGGATGATAATAATTCTCGTGCTGGTCTATCTCGGAGTGATACAGGCGATAATGTATCCGATTTCGATGTTTCTGCTGAACATTTTGCTCTTTCAATTCTAGGAGGCGTCAATATATTATGAAAATCCTTCTCACAAATGACGACGGAGTGATTTCTCAGGGTATTCAGATGATGTCAAAACTCCTGGCTGACAAGGGTTGGCTCGAGGCGGTCGTCGCGCCTGACCGGGAGCGCAGCGGCACAGGGCATTCCATCACCGTCGGTCATCCGGTGCGCGTGCATCCTCTTGATCCCGGGATGTACCCCGCCGGTATCTCGGCATACTCCTGCGACGGCACCCCGACAGACTGCGTCAATATAGGCCTCGACCTGTTCTTTCCTCACGCCGACTTCGTGGTCTCCGGGATCAACCAGGGTCCCAACCTCGGAGACGACGTCACCTATTCCGGAACCGTCTGCGCCGCGCTGGAGGGAGTCATACTCGGCAGGCCGGCTGTCGCCGTATCGCTTTGCATGAAGCCTGGCGATACCGTCGCCCACAATATGACCGCAGCCATTACCGCTATAGGCGTTCTCGATTACGTCCAGAATTCCGGACTGCCTGAGGGAGTCCTCCTGAACGTAAACGTTCCGAACGTGCTGATAAAGAACATAAAGGGCTTTATGCTGACGAGCAGGGGTAAGAGAAATTACAGGGACAAATTCACCTGCGTGAAGGACCCGAGGGGCAAGGATTGCTACTGGATATCGGGCGACATCGTCGACGAGCATGGCGAGGGGACGGACGTCACCGCCGTCTCCGAAGGCTATGTCTCCGTCACCCCGGTCTATATGGATATGACCAATTATTCGCTCCTCTACGACATGAGGGTCTCCGGAGTAGAGGAAGCCCTGGGCGGCGCCTTGAAGATAAACCCAAAGCAGGGCGCTTCATCCAATTAAAAAGGGAGGGCCGAAGCCCTCCCAACGGGAGCAGATTGAATCTACCCGATCTTTAGAACGTCACGAACGTGCGGAACCTGATCTGATGATCATCACCGGTACGAAAGCCGGCGGGATTGTTATCTCCGTAGTCGATGTTGTCGTACGACAGATCGAACTCTATTGCGGGGCTCAAACGATAGGCCACGCCAAACGTCCAGTTCGTCGCGTCGTCAAGGCTCGCTGTGTCGAAGTCAGCCTGGATAAAGCGCTCGTACGTGCGCCACTTGTCACTCCACTGCTGCCTCGCGAATACGGCGATAACCGTCGTGGTATCGAGGCTGTTACTCGGGCGATTCCACAAAATCTCCGCGCCGTTTATGGCATATGTCGTCCCCGCTCTGCTGCCCGGCAATCCTGCTGGGCCCTTCTCGAAGTTGTTGTCGATCTGGCCGTACTCGAGCCAGAGGGAGGTGAACTTCAGAGCGTTCTGGTTCACTTGCAAAATCGCCTTCCACGCGTTGGCGGAATCCTCGTTCGCCACGTGGGTCGGACGGGTCCTTCCCTGATCCTGCCAGTAGTAAATGCCCTTCAGCTCGATGTCCGGCGTGAACTTGAAGCCGGCGTACGCGCCGTAGGTTGAGAGGTCGGAGTCGGTGATGTCATTGCC
>JAISQP010000158.1 GCA_031274115.1 Synergistaceae bacterium | reverse complement strand
GAAGATATCTTTACGAACGCACTGCTAACCGAGAACATAGAAACGGAGGAGATTATTTAGATGAAACGACTCGGACCATCAAAGCTGATTTTTTTCGCTCTCGTCCTCGCCGCCCTTGCGCTCGCCGCGGCATCCGCGGCAGCGGCGGAAAACTGGCCGACATTCAGGGGCAACCAGCAGCGCACGGGCGGCATAGCGCCGCCGGCCCCGTCCTCGAGCGATATCTCGGGGCAGATAGTCTGGCAGCGGAGCGTCCCCGGCGCGATCCAATCCTCCCCCGCGATCTCGGGCGGCAGGATTTTCTTCGGCAGCAACGACGGCAACCTCTACGCCATTACGGAGGCGGAGGGAAACCTCCTGTGGCGTTTCGGAACTGACAACTGGGTCTCCTCTTCCCCCGCCGTCGGAGGAGGGCTGGTCATATTCGGCAGCTACGACGGCAAAGTATACGCCGTCGACGCGGCCAACGGCGCCCTCAAGTGGCAGTTCACCGCGCACAATATAGTGGCGTCATCCCCGGCGATCGCCGACGGCAGAGTGTATTTCGGCAGCGTCGACGGCTACGTTTACTGCGTGGACATAAAGACGGGCTGGCAGAAGTGGAACTACAAGGCGGGCCGCGAGGTCTACGGCTCGCCCTCAGTGGCCGACGGGGTCGTCTACATAGGCAACCACGACGGCAAACTGATGGCGCTAGACGCGGCGTCCGGCAAGCTGAAGTGGCGCGCCATAGTCGGAGGACCCGTCACCACCGCGCCGGCAATATCGGGCGGATACCTTTACTTCGGGAGCTGGGACGGCAAGCTCTACTGCGCCGATATCAAAAATCAGGCTGTCATCTGGAGACACGATTCCGGCGGCTCGATAGAATCCTCCCCTCTCGTCGCGAACGGAAAGGTTTACTTCGGAAACCTCAGGGGAAAGATGACAGCGCTCGACGCGAAGAGCGGCAGCGTCGCGTGGCGGGCCGAGACGGGACAGACGATAATGTCCTCTCCGTCGATCAGGAGAAACCAGATATTCTTCGGCAATAACCTGAATGAAATTCACTGCCTCGACGCGAACACAGGCGCTTCGATATGGAAGATAAGCACGGGCGGCTTCGTGGTCACGGCCCCCGCGGCAGGCAGAGACGCTATTTATGTCGCCGGGATGGACAACATCATCCGGTGCGTCAGATGACCGCCTCGTAATCAGCCAACGTTCAAAGGGGGCGCGGCGCCGACAGTTACAGGCGCCTTTTTCTTGAAAAAGGCATAACTCCCGAAACCCGCGCCCCTCAGATGTTCTATCGCCTCACGAAGCCCTCTCCCTATATTGCCCGCGCTGTGGGCGTCCGAGCCGACGGTGACGGTTCTCCCGCCGAGCGATCTGAACGTCCTCAGGACCTCTTTGGAGGGCAGCAAGCCGGAGGCCCCCATTCTCAGGCACGACGTATTGACCTCCACGCAGACGCCGTTTCGAACGGCGGATTCGAGAACTTCCGAGAGCGCCGGGTGGTATTTCGTCAGGTCCAGGCTTTCCCTTTGCGCGGAACTCATGTACCTGATCTGGTAGTTAATATGCGCGATTACGTCACAACAGCCGCACTCCGAGAGTTCGTAAAGCTCGTCGCAGTACTTCCTGAACAGGTAATCCAGGTCGGCCCTCCGATAGTCGATATCGTGAAAATCCTCCTCGCCTCTCAGGCGATGAACAGAGCCGATCACGAAATCAAGCTCGCCGCCGCCGGCAATACCTTTCGCCAGCTCCAGGTTATGGTGGGGTTCCCCCAATTCTATGCCCATGGATATCTCCAGGCTGTCCCCAAAAATTTCGCGCGCCCGTTGAATTTCCCTCCACAGTCCGCCCCTTACGGCCTCGCAATAGCGCGCTCCCATGCCGACGTCGCAGTGATCCGTGATCGCTATCCCGGCGATCCCGAGTTTTATCGCCTCGCGACACAAATCTTCGACTGCGTCAGAGCCATCGTGCGAGTTCCTGGAATGAACGTGGCTGTCGTAAAGTCTCGTTTCAAACAAATCGGACTTATTTCTTTTTCTTCGCCGGTTTGTTGGCCGGTTCCTCGCCAATTGTCGCTTTCGCGTCGATCGCCGGCTGATAATCCGGGTTGAAAGCCAGAGCCTGGTCGAACCATTTGGCCGCTTCCTTGCCGCTCCCCAGCTTTATCGCGCACATCCCCGCCCAGTAAGCGGAGAGGTAATTTCCAGGATTGTCGTCCGTCAGTTTCGTGAAAATCTCGAACGCGTCCTTGTAGCGCTTGCCTGAGTACATCTGCAACGCGCCGCGATGTTGGATTCCAAGAGTGTTTCTCTTTGCCGGCTCGATGAATGAATACGCTTCTATGAGCTTGGCGTCGGTAGTGTTGTTCGGATCGACGCCCTCTATTTCCCTCATGGGATAAGACCCCGCGGGCTGTCTCGGGGCTGTTGCCGCGCCGGGCTGGGGCTCGGCGGGTTTTTCGGGCGTCTCGGCCTCCACGGACGCTCCCCCCGGTGAAGCCGTCGAAGAGGGTTTGGCGTCTTCGTTAAAGATCTGAGCGAAAGTTTCGCTCGATGCCGACGTAGCCGGACGGGAGGACACGGGTTTTATCGTTCGCGCTTCCTCCGCCGATATCGGCTCCACCTTGTCGCCCCTTGTGATGAGGTTTCCCTTCGTGGGAGGCGCAACCGTGCAGACGCTGTGAGCGCTCTCGGCGTTCTTGACCTTCAGGACCGAGAGCGGAATTTTATCGCGCCCCAGAACCTCTCCGTTCATACCGCGGACCGCCGCGCCCTCCGCATAGACGAGGAACAGGGCGCCGTTCTCGACGCCGTTTGCCTCCCCCTGATCGATGATGAATTCGCTGCCGCTCCCAGAAATCACGTACGAGTATTCACCGCCCAGCTCGACCCGTATCTTGTTCGCCAGGCGGATTGCGGCGTCGTTGATAGCGCGCGCCTCTAACCCGCCGAACTCCCCCTCCGCCCACGAAATGCCCCCGAAGGAGAGCGCCTGGGCGGAGTTTTTCGACGTTCCGACCTCCGTGAGGGCAAGCCGTATCTCTGACGTTGCCACGTCGATTACGCGCATCTCTATTCGCGCTTTCGCCTCGTGGCTTCCGGAGCCGATGCCGATCCCGCCCAGCGGGATGACCACGCCGCCGGC
Organism: Synergistaceae bacterium; assembly: GCA_031274115.1. The sequence continues at coordinate 58 of JAISQP010000158.1, read as the reverse complement.
CTTCTGGTTAAGTTCCGTTACCGCTCCTAAGACCATGTACTGAAGCCCTTTGATCCTG
>JAISQP010000150.1 GCA_031274115.1 Synergistaceae bacterium | reverse complement strand
TCGATTCCCGAGACGGCGCCGCTTGCGGCGGAGTTGCCGACCGTCCCCCGGTTAAGCCCCGCTATTCCTCCGGCCCGGATAACCCCCTCCACATATCCGCTCGCCAAGCTGTCTGATATCGTCCCCGCGTTCATGCCGGCTATTCCGCCCGCGTTATCCTCCCCGAGGCACGCCGCCGCCGTCGCCACGCAAGCTGCAATCTCGCCGTTGTTGCTTCCGGCGAGTCCCCCGACAGCGCTCTCCCCCTCAACGGCGACGTTCGCGCGGCAGTCCCGGATAACGCCGCCGTTGAGCCCGGCCAGCCCCCCTGTGTTGTCCAAAACTCCGCTGACTTTACCGACGATCGAAACGTTCACGAGGGATCCGCCGTTGTAACCGGCAACTCCGCCGACGTTCCAACCGCCGCTGATATCCGCCTCCCGGATGTTTAAATCCGCCACCCGGCCCTCCCGGCCTATGGATCCGAAGAGACCGACGCCTCCATTGTTTGGTAGGTTTATCGCGATGTTCGAGACTGTTTTTCCGTTTCCGTCAAACAATCCGTTGAAAGGTTTGCCGAGCCTGCCGATTGGAACGGTTTCTCCGCCCATATCTACGTCGTCGGCGAGTTTGAAGTGCTTTCCGGAAAATGAGTTTCCGGCCTCAGCCTCCCGCGCCATATACGCAAATCCGGCGCGAGAGACTACAATATAGGGATGTTCCGGTGTTCCGTCTCCTCCGCCAAAACCCCGCGTCATCAGGCTTATGCCGCCCCAAAAACCGCTTCCGGCAATTAACGTGAAGAGCAGCGCGATAAAAACCAGAAGCATTGCGACTATCGCCAACTTCGACTTAATTGAGGCTACTGACCTTAAACGAGTCACGACGATTACACCTCTGTTCATGATGGTTCCTGACGAGTTTATATCACACGAGAGGCGTTATCGATTCAGTAAAAAAATGTTTGAATATTAAGTATTTAACGCTGTATCTCGTAGTCGATGCTCATTTTATCAGCGTCTTGTCATGTTCAATGAAGAAACGCCGATAAAATCGCAGGAACATTTTTACGCCGCCGTCATCTTATCGCATCGAAATCCGTCGGGTTGACAGAGAACGTCCTGCCGTTTATTTTTATCATGTCCCAAGAAACGGGAATTATCGAATATTCGCCGGCAAGAGCCGCTTCGAGGTCGCCGCTCTCATTGTTTTGGCTCACAGGCACGCCGGAATATCTGGGAAACGCCTCGAGGAGCCTGAACGCCCTGTCGCGTCCGACCAGAAACATTTGGCCGTCAAGGCCGGCCAACGTCTCGTTTCGCCCGTCTTTGTCCATGTCAGCCAGAAGCAGAAAATAGTCCCTGTTGTTGTAGTCCTTGAATATATTGGAGGAGGCTATCACCGCGGCTAACCTGGCCCGCTCCGGAGCGTCCAGCGCGCCGCCCGCCACGGGAGCCTTCGACGTCCAGTACATTATTTCGCGCAGCCGTTCGTTTCGAGCGGCCTCGGCGTCCTCGGGCCGCTGCGGTTCATCTGAAAAAACGCGCTTCAGCGAGGCGAGCGTCCTTTTTACCTCGTCTTTGGCCTCCTGTATCCGAGCTTCAGTCGCTGACGGGCCCATGTACTCGCGCAGCCGTTCCAGGCCCTTGCCGTCCACGTCATCGTCGAACGACTCAAGCGTCCTGGCGCCGTAGACGCCGAGGTCCCGTCCCATATAGCGCCAGTCGAAATCCGACGCTTTCCAGTCCGGTCTTCCCGCGTCGCTCAGCATTTTGAGATTCGTGTTGAGGACTATCCTTCTCACGTCGAGAACCGGGGACGAAAAGAGGATCAGCGCGACTCCGACCAGTGGGAACGCGATCCTGTTGACCTGCCCGTAATACCTCGGCCAGTCTCTTCGGCGGGCGATCAGAAAATACGCCCACGCAGCGCTCCAGACGCCCAAGACGACGGCCGCGGCAGTGCTTACCGCCCTGACGACTGTCCAGCCGTATTGCCCGACGCGAATCCCGATTGTACAGACCAGCAGAATTCCCAGGACGGGCAGACACGCGACAGCTATTTTAACGAAAGAGGTAACCGGCCGGAAGAAGGGCTCGCGCGCCGCCTGCCTGGATTCGTCACCCTCTCCCCCCTGCCAGGCCGCGAGGGAACAGAGGCCGAACGCCGCGTAAACCTTGAGTATGACGCCGCTGTTCAGCCCCCTGCTCCAGAGCGCCTCTATCCCCAGCGGCAGAGACGCGATGAAGATCAGCACGAAGGCCGACAGCATCGGCAGCATCCAGGCGAACACCGTCGTCACATATCTGTTCAGCGCGTCGAGCAGCCCGTCCGCCTTCGATATCCGGTAAACCGTCACAGCCGCAGCTCCGCCGAGCAGCGTCCAGTACAGAAGTCGACGTATATTTTTCGAGAATAAAAGCGGCACGCCCACTCTCTCGATCAACGTGACGCCTATCGATAAAACCGCGATGAAGGCGCTTATGAAAAGCGCCACGATGATCGACGTGAAGAACATCCTGGAGTGATGGCGGTACATAACCGGCCAGGAGGGAAACGCCGGGCCGCCGTCCGCCAGGGAGAGAAAACAGGGCAGCAGCATAAGCGCCCCGAAGAGGGACATAAAAAACAGAACGACGCTAGCCGTCGTCCACACGCCATAAGGATTTGCCGTGTAAATCCGGCCCGCGTCCAGAGCCGCAAGGAGCGCGCCCCACGCGGCAAAGCAGACCGCCGCCCTCGCGCCCGGGTTTCGCGCTATATAAAACGGCAGAGGAAGGAGCGCGCACGTCATATAAGGCCACTCCACCGACGTAAACCAATCGCCCTTGACGAACATGTACATCAGAAGCCCCTGCGACAGTCCGGCACAAAGCGTCGCCGCGCCGCGAAAATACGGTTGCCGTAACAGCTTCATCATCCGCGCGTCACCCCAGGATTTTGTTTTTTTTATCGCGAAAAAGCCGCCTTTGCGGGAGGCGGCTTTGATTATCTTAAAATGTATCGCGGTGTTATTCTTCCGCGACTCCCTCTTCCTCCTGTTGGGCTTTCAGGAAATCTCCCAGAGTGACGGACATCTCCTCCGTCGGAACTTGGGGCGCGCGGTTCTGATTGTTCCGGCGCTCTGTATCTTCGCGGCGCGGTCTGCGCTCCTGCGACGCT
>JAISQP010000144.1 GCA_031274115.1 Synergistaceae bacterium | reverse complement strand
GGAAGCAATTTACCCATCCATGTCGTACTCGCCCCATACTTTTGCCTGATTCCAAGCTTGGAGAATACATGGTTTAACTGTTCGCTTCTTGTTATGATAACCCCACAAGAAATGATGTTACACTCATAGAATGTACGAAACGCATATAGATCGCGATCAAAAGTCTGATCTTTGCTATTCCATTCCATATCGATAGCGACACGATTTTTGACATAATCGATGTTATGCCCATCTATAAAATCCTTGATCGTGAACTCCTCAATTTGAGAGGAATTTCGGCGATGCAACCTAACAAGCAGATCACCCGTGATTTTTATCTCATGCCAATTACGCGGATGCAAGTATTTAGATAGTTTTTTAGGGATGGCGGATTCGTTTCCACCGCCCTCTGCGATGTTATCGACAGACAATGAAAAAGTTTCCAAGGAGGAAATGACTTCAGCGTATTCGTTTGGATATGCTTGAGATAGAATCTCCACAGCGTGATTGAAATTATGTATTTCGTATTTCTCGCGCAGTGAAGACGGCACTTGGTCTTCCCATTGGCTGCTCATTTTGCACCCTCTTCCAAAACAGTATTTGGATACTTATTCAAATATACCACAGAAAAGCGGGCGCTTCCAACGAAGGGAACGCCTGCTTTTGGTCCCGCCAGTCCAACATCCGGCCGTTTCGCTTCGAAGCTTCGTTCGGCGCTTCGGGGATTGGTATATTTATACAAGAAATTCGATGTGAAAAAGAACAATGCGGCGATTTACCCTTCACGATAGAATATTCCAAGGCTGTGATTTGAAAACTGGCTCGCCGTCGGTGCTTTTGCCTGAGAACGGCGCGTGTATGATCGACGGGACGGATGATTTGGATTATTATCGTCGGAGTACGGTGATTGAAATATTTTTGTAGAGGGTGATGAGTTGAATTCGACCTGTAATTCGAGTTGTTCTAAAAAAAACTTTCCGGGACGCGCATGTGTTTTTTTGATAGCCCTGACTCTCCTGTGGGGGCTTGAACCGGCTGCGGCGGACGAGACGCCCGCTGTCGTTTCAGGCGAGGCGCTTTCTCTCGAGCGTTGTGTGGAGATTGCGCTCGATATGCGCCCAAGCCTTGCGGCCGCTCGCTTCGGAGTGGAGTCGCAGGCTTCGCGGGTGGGGCAGGCGGCGGCGCCGGCGAGGCCTCATGTCCAGATATCGCCTTCCTACGGCTATTCGCGCAACGAATCAGTCGGGCAGAGCGGGACTATCAACACGGATTTCACACTGAACCAGACTATCTTCGACTGGCGGAAGACAGATCTCACAATCCAGGGCGCCCGTCAGAATTTCGAGGCGAGCGTGCTGGACGAGGCCGACGCGGAGCAGGCGGTGATCGCGGAGGTGTCGGACGCGTACTATTCGCTCAACAGGAGCGGCAGAAACCTGGAGATCGCTTCCGAGAGGGTGGCGAACTACGAAAAGAGGCTGAAGTGGGCCAAGGATTTTTACGAGGCCGGCGCGAAGGCCAAGATCGAAGTCACAAGGGCCGAGACGGACCTGGCGAACGCAAGGCTCGACTTCGTAATGGCGCAGGGGGCGTCGAGCAGGGCGACCTCTGGGCTTCTTCACGCCATGGGGGTTTCGGACTGGGCTCGAGCCGATGTCATGGATGTTCTCGGCGCATCGGACGAACGGCCTGACGCGTTTGATATCACCGCGGAAGCCGCTGTCGTGGAGGCTCTTGTGAACAGGCTCGATATGAAGGCCGAGGATATTCGCGTTGACGCGGCCAGGACGAATCTGGAACTTGCTAAAAAGGGAATGGCGCCGTCGCTCACAGGAAGCGCGGGATACTCTTTCTCCGGGGAGAGCGACCCGCTGGACGAGAGGGGCTGGCGCCTGTCCGTCGGGCTGAGCGTGCCAGTCTTCGACGGAGGGCTGACCAGGGAGAGGATAAAACAGGCCGATGCGGACCTCTCAGCCGTCGAGGCGCGGCGAGAAACCTTGAAGCAGGATGTCATTCTGGCGGTTCGCAACGCCCACTCGTCGCTCGTCGAAGCCAGAGAATCGGTCACCGCGGCCTACGAGGTCGAACGGCAGGCTAGGGAGACGCTTCTCCTCGCGCAGGGACGCTATCGCGCCGGAGTGGGAGAGTCGCTGGAGATATCCGACGCCGTGGACGGATACGCCCAGGCCCGATTGAGGGTCGTTTCCGCCCTCTATAGTCATAAATCCGCCGAAATAGCGTTAAAGCGCGTCATGGGGGTAATTTCCGAATGAGTTCGAGAAAATTTAACAAACTGAAGGGCTTCCTGGTTTTTATCGTCACCGTCGCCGTATTGGCGGGAGGCTTATGGGCATATCTGCGCAACTCGGGCGAACCGCCGATCAAATTTCTGACGACGCCGGCCGAGCGCGGAGACTTGAGATCCGTCATCCTGGCCACCGGCAAGGTTCAGCCGGTGTCGTTAATCAGCGTGGGCACTCAGATTTCAGGTACGCTGAAGGAGCTTTACGTCGACTTCAACAGCGTCGTCAAGAAAGGACAGCTGATAGCCCTGATCGACCCGGAGTCGCAGGAGGCGGATCTGTCGCAGGCGACCGCCTCTCTCGAAGCGGCTGAGGCTGACGCGGCGGAGGCCAGAGCGAGCCTCGAAAACACGGTCCGAAAGCTCGCGCGTTCGAAGGCGCTGTACGCGAGCGATCTGATCTCGCTCGCCGATCTGGAGCTGGACGAGTCCAACAGGGCGACCGCGGAGGCTCGCCTCATGTCGTCCGGAGCGAGGGTGGAGCAGCAGCGCGCGAATGTGCTGAAAGCCAGGCTTCAACTGGGCTACACCAGGATTTACTCTCCTGTGGACGGAGTGGTGGTCACGAAGAACGTCGACGTGGGGCAGACCGTAGCCGCCAGCTTCAACACGCCGACTATCGCGGAGATCGCCGAAGACCTCTCCCGCATGAAGGTCGAGGTCAACATCGACGAGGCGGACATCGGAAGCGTGCACGAGGGCCAGAAGGTGGAGTTCACCGTCGACGCGTTTCAGGAGAGACGCTTCACCGGCGCCGTCTCCCAGATACGGTTATCGCCCACCGCTGAGAATAACGTCATATCGTACAAGGCTATAGTCTCCTTCGTGAACGATCAGATCGACGGGCAAAACCTGATCCCGGGCATGACCGCCAACGTCACGCTCATAGTGGAGGAGAAGACCGACGTCGTGAAGGTTCCGAACGCGGCGCTTCGCTTTCGCCCCCTCTCCGGCGGGGAGAGCAGGTCAAATGGCCTCGGCTCGACAAGAGACAACGCGAACGCGGTATCGCAAGACGAGGGGCGAAGGCGCTCCTCCGTGTACAAACTCGAGAACGGCAAGCCCCTCAAGGTCGATGTGAAGAGCGGTATAACGGACGGGACTGACACCGAGATAATCACCGGCGTTGAGCCTGGCGTGGAAGTTATAGTCGGCATAGACGCGCCGAGGGATGCGTGAAGGTGTTAGAATGGCGCTGATAGAGCTTAAAGACATCAGCAAGAGCTACCGGATGGGCGACGGAGAGCTCGAGGTTCTTCACGGAATCTCCATGAGCGTCGAGCGGGGCGAGTTCGTGGCGATGATGGGGCCGTCCGGTTCCGGGAAATCGACGACCATGAACATACTGGGCTGCCTCGACACGCCCTCCTCCGGCAGTTATCTCCTCGACGGCCGGGACGTCGGGCGTCTCGACGACGACGAACTCGCGACGATAAGGAAC
>JAISQP010000103.1 GCA_031274115.1 Synergistaceae bacterium | reverse complement strand
GGAAAGGTCGGCGGCGCGATGATGCTCGACCTTCGTTACGAGGAGGACAGACAGGCCGACGTTGACTGCAACGTGGTGATGAACAGCAAAGGCGAGTTCGTCGAGTTGCAGGGCGCCGGAGAAAAGGGTTTCTTCTCGCGCGGCGAGCTCGATGAAATTCTGATGCTTGCCGGCGGCGGGTTAAAAAAAATCTTTGCCATTCAACGGGACGCGATGAATCTCTCCGCTGATGAAGCCGAACTTTTCGAAGAGTTTTGCGCGGGTTGACGCTTTGCTCAGGATATTGCTGGCGAGCGGCAACAGAAACAAACTCGCCGAATTCTCGGATTTTTTCAAAGACATTTCGGCCTTCGAAGCCGGCGGAGTCGAGCTCGCAAGCTTGGAGGACGTAGATATCGGACATGACGGTCCCTGGGATATAGAGGAGCTGGGCGGCAGCTACGAGGAAAACGCGCTGATAAAGGCGAGAGCGTGGGCTGAATATTCCGGTATGACTACTATTGCCGACGACAGCGGGCTGGAGGTCCGCAAGCTCGGTTGGGCGCCCGGCATATACTCCGCAAGAGCGGTCTCGGGAAGCGATCAGGACAGGGTCTCGTGGATGCTCGGCGAGCTTGGCGGCGCGGACGACAGGCGCGCCCGCTTCGTCGCCTGTATAGTCGTCGCGTTTCCCGTCCGCGCCCTGCTGAAAGGGCGGAATTATTTCGCCCTCCATGGGGTATGCTGGGGCGGTATAGCCCGCGCGCCACGGGGTTGTCAGGGGTTCGGATACGATCCTGTATTTATCCCCGACGGCTTTAGGGAAACTTTCGCCGAGCTTGGAGGCTTGAAATCGAAAATTTCACACAGGGCGACAGCGATGAAAGGAGTAGCGCAAATTGTTCCTTCTATGTTAAAATATCGTGCTATGTATGAGAGAATGAATCGATTGTCCTCGGGGCAAAGGGGGTGCGTATAAATGAAACCAGTGTTTTCGATAATATTTCTGGCGCTCTGCGTTGGATTGGCGGCGATAATACTGCTGCAGCACAGAAAGAGCGGCGGTTTCTCGGGCAACTTTGGAGGCGGAGGGACCCAGATGGATATGGCCGGCGGCTCGTGGCAGCGAATGACGTCTCTGACTAAGATAACGGTCGCGCTGACAGCCGCGTTTATGGCGGTCTCGTTTATTCTGGTCAAGCTATGATAAAAACGACTGAACCGCCCGGGCAAACTTGACTAGCGGAGACTGCGGCATTATAATCCTACGGTTTGTCTTTGACGCGCTTATTCGTCGTTGTCCCTACCGCGGCGTTTTTAGAGGAGGAGGAAGTTTCATGATCGGAACGCGCACATTTGTCGCCAAGCGCGAGGAGGTCGAGCGGAAGTGGTATGTAGTCGACGCCGCCGACAAGCGCCTTGGCCGCCTGGCGGTGCAGGTAGCCCGTATTCTTACGGGCAAGCACAAGCCTGTATATACGCCCCATGTCGACACAGGCGATTTCGTCGTGGTCATAAACGCGGACAAGGTTGGATTGACCGGCAAAAAAATGAGCCAGTCGAAGTTATACCACTACAGCGGTTATCCCGGGGGGCTCAAGTCGAGCACATACGCCGAGGTTTTGAGCAAAAACCCTGGCAGGCTGATCGAGAGAGTCGTCTGGGGAATGCTGCCGAAGACCAAACTTGGGCGAGCGATGTATAAAAAACTGAAGGTATACTCAGGCGCTCATCACCCCCACGCGGCGCAGCGCCCTGAGTCTGTCGACGCTTTTAAGTGGTAGGAGGATAAGGGAGAATGCAGGATCCTGTCGTAAATTACTGGGGAACCGGACGCCGCAAGAACGCTGTGGCGAGAGTGTTGCTGCGGGTAGGCAGCGGCAAGATTACGATAAACAACAGAGAGGTTGAGGATTATCTTCCCCGCTTTTTCTGGAAGAGCCAGGCGATGGAGCCGCTCAAGGTAGCCGGAGTGGAGGGCAGGGTGGACATCTTCGTGAACGCTCACGGAGGCGGTTTGACCGGTCAATCCGGCGCCATCCGCATGGGGATAGCGAGGGCCATCCTCAAGCTCAATCCTGACGCTCGCCCGGTGCTCAAGAAAGCCGGTCTGCTCCGCCGGGATTCACGGATGGTCGAACGCAAGAAGTTCGGGCAAAAGGGCGCTCGCGGCAAGAGGCAGTTTTCGAAGCGTTAATCCGGCTGGCGAAAAGAAGTTTTCGCGCGGTAATGGCGTAATATTTATATCGATGGCAAGGCTTCCTCTCTTTTGCGGAGAAAAAGCGCTTGCCATTATTTTTGGCTGGAGGAATTCGCATGAAAGATACGAACTGGCATTCAAAGTCCATTGACGACGCCGCGCAAGAGCTCGCGGCGAACCTGGAAACCGGCCTGTCCGCAAAAGAAGCGGGAGAGAGGCTTCTTCGGTTCGGCGTGAACAAGCTTGACGAAAAACCGCCCAGAACGTTCCTGCAGCGTTTCATCGATCAGTTGAAGGACGTAATGATAATCATTCTTTTCGTCGCGGCGGGTCTGTCTCTCGTCATAAGCTGCTACAACGCATATAAAGGCCTGGAAGCGGACTGGATAGAGCCGATAGTGATAGTGCTGATAATTCTGGTGAACGGAATCCTGGGAGTGATGCAGGAGAGCAAGGCGGAGGCCGCGCTCGAGGCGCTCAAAAAGATGTCCATGCCCCAGGTAAAAATACGAAGAGGCGGCGCCGTCGAGGTCGCGTCTTCCGCCGACCTCGTCCCCGGCGACGTGATTTTGCTCGAGGCCGGCGACGTCATACCGGCGGACTGCCGTTTAATCGAGTCGGCCGCGCTGAAGAGCGACGAATCGGCGCTAACCGGGGAGTCTCTGCCGGCCGAAAAAGACGCCGGCGCTCTTGTTGCTCCTGACGCGCCGCTGGGAGACCGGGCCAATATGCTCTATTCCGGAAACTCCATCACGTATGGAAGAGCTTCCGCGCTGGTGGTGGCGACGGGGATGAGGACCGAGATGGGGAGCATCGCGGCCATGATCTCGGAGGAGCGCGACGGGAGCACTCCGTTGCAGGAAAAACTCGAGCAGCTCGGCAAGTATCTTGGAATAATAGCTCTTCTGATTTGTTTCGTTATATTTGTGATTGGGATAATAAACGGGCTTCCGCTCATGGAGATGTTCATGACGGCTGTCTCCCTCGCGGTCGCCGCCATTCCGGAGGGTTTGCCCGCGATAGTCACCATAGTTCTGGCGGTAGGCGTCAGAAGGATGGTTTCGAAAAACGCGATAATAAGGAGGCTTCCCGCGGTCGAGACCCTGGGCAGCACGTCCGTTATATGTTCGGACAAGACCGGGACCCTGACGCAGAATCGGATGACGCTTGTAAAGGCGTTCACGTCGGGAGGTATAAAGTCCCTCGACGGCGAGCTGACGGACCCCATAAGGCGTCTGCTCGAACTTGGAATTTTATGCACGGATGGCAGGGTCGAGCTCGTCGACGGCTCGGAGCGCCACATCGGAGATCCGACGGAGACCTCCATAGTGGCGGCCGCCCTGCGCGCCGGCATATCGAAGGACGATCTGGCAGGAGAAAAGCCGAGAGTGGGAGAAATCCCGTTCGACTCCGACAGAAAGCTGATGACTACGGTCAACAAGGCCGGCGGGAAATACCTCGTAATCGTGAAGGGCGCGCCGGACATACTCTTTGAGCGCTGCGTCTCGGGCGACGTGGAGGGGGCGATTGCGGCAAACGACGAAATGAGCGGAGACGCCCTTCGCGTCCTGGCGCTGGCGTGCAAGGAGATAGACAACCTTCCTGGGACGTTCGAGGCAAACGACCTGGAGAACGGACTCGATCTGATCGGTCTCGTCGGCATGATCGACCCGCCGAGGGCGGAGGCCGTCGGCGCGATTGAGGAGTGCGACCGCGCGGGAGTGAGGACGGTGATGATCACCGGCGACCACGTAGTTACCGCGTCCGCCATAGCGAGGCAGCTCGGCATATTGAGCGACGCGAGCGAGTCGGTCACGGGCCCCGCGCTGGCCGCGATGAGCGATGAACAGCTCGACGAAAGCGTCGAACGGTACAGGGTGTACGCGAGGGTCTCTCCGGCCGATAAAATCAGAATTGTCAAAGCGTGGCAGAAGCGCAACCAGATAGTCGCGATGACGGGCGACGGGGTGAACGACGCTCCCGCCCTCAAGGCGGCCGACATAGGCTGCGCGATGGGAATCACCGGCACGGACGTCGCTAAGGGCGCCGCCGACATGATCCTCACCGACGACAACTTTGCCACGATAGTCTCCGCCGTGAGAGAGGGGCGCGGCATATACGACAATATCCGAAAGGCTGTGCGCTTCCTTCTCTCGTGCAACCTCGGGGAGATTATCACGGTCTTCATGGCGATGCTCCTGTGGAGGGAGTCGCCTCTTCTGCCGATACAAATACTCTGGATAAACCTGGTGACCGACAGCTTTCCCGCTCTTGCGCTCGGAATGGAACAGATCGAGGCGAATATCATGGAGAGGCTGCCCCGAAGGAAAGAGGAGAGCATTTTTGCGGGCGGGGTCGGCGCGGCCACAGCGGCGCAGGGGATTTTAATAGGAATAATAACGCTCGCCGCTTACTACATCGGAACCCGCACGAGCCTCGTAAACGCCGGTAGACAGCTTGGCGAGACCATGGCTTTCGCTGTGCTCGCGACCTCCCAGCTTGTACACGCGATGAACATCAGGTCGACGTTCTCGCTCTTCAAGATCGGTTTTTTCAGCAACCCTTATATGGTGAAGGCCATCCTGACCTCGTTTTTGCTCATGATCGCCGTTCTCTGCGTCCCATTCCTTCAGCAGGCGTTCGAGCTCGTAAGCATGAACGCGCGCGAGTGGCTGATCGTAATCGCGCTCTCCCTTTCTCCGCTCGTCGCTTCAGAGCTGGCCAAGGCGATGAAATAGCGGAACCTCGTGAAGATAACTCATTGAGCTTTTGTGCGTTAGTGTATAATGGTCATCAACGATATTCGAAGTTTAAATTTTATTGATTGCGGAGGAGAATTCGGTGAGGCCTAAAAAAAAGAGGGAAGAAAAGCGAGAATTTGCAGGGATCGAACCTAAGAATAAATGGATAGTCGATCGGATTCGCAAAGAGGGCTATTTGGGAATGATGTTCAACAAGGACGATTTTATGGACGCTGTAGTCTGGGCCGCGAACATCGTATACGATTACATGGATTTTTTCAGGGCTCATAGGGATAGAAGCGTTATTCCCATTGGCGAGCTTCCTTTTTTAAAAGATGATTTAAAAAACGCGCACCTTCTGATGATCGTCTACTACAAGGTAAAAGATAACCTCGTGCAGTTCGAGGAGATGAAGCTGAGTTTGTTCACCATGGCGAAATTTCAGAGCGTCGACACTGGAGACGTCGAAATAATAAAAAAGTGGGATGAGAACATGATGCTTGCTCAACAAAAAACAGACTCAGGCGATCTGAGCGGCTACGACATGGCGTCGCTGCACGGAACTGAAGAGAAATACAGACGCTACGCCGTGATGGTTTCAGATGAAATGAAAAAATACCAGGAGGAAATCGTTAAGGTACCCAGATAGGAAGGAAGACGACCAGGCCCTTCGTTCATTGGCGTCGCTGTGCCATCTCGGCGCGCGAAATTATAGCGAGCGACGTCAGTAAATAACACGTCTTTCGCTCTTTGTTACGGTCCGCCTGTTTTTTGAGACGCGCTAATTCTCTTCCATTTTGAAGAACGTCAATAGTTCATGCAGACCGTTCGCGAGGCGCGACAGAGCCTCGGCCCCTTGAACGATACGTTCCGCGGACAGCGCCACGTCGCCCACACCGGAGCGCATGTGCTCGCCGGCGTCCGCCGTGCTCGTAACTTTTGTCGCTATGTTCTGCACCGCCTCGGCTATCTCCTCACTGGACGCGGCCTGTTCTTCTGAGACGGCGGCGAGATCCTGAGTGGCGCCGGCGATGTTTTTGAGATACGATATCATGCTGTCTATTATTCTCTCGGTATCCCTGGAGAGATCACTTGCGTTCTTCGATGCTTTCGCGTTGTCGAGCGACATACTGACCACGTGATCCAGATCGCCTGTTATAGTCGTCGCGAGTTCGGCGATGTTTTTCGCGGCCGCGTTGCTGTCTTCGGCAAGTTTGCGGACCTCCTCGGCGACTACGGCAAAACCCCGCCCGGCTTCTCCTGCCCTTGCCGCCTCTATCGCGGCGTTGAGCGCAAGCAGGTTTGTCTGGTCGGCTATGCCCCCTATCTGCGCGACAAAATTCTGTATCTGGCGAGTTCTGGCGCCAAGCTCCTGAACGCTCTGAGCTGTTTCGGAGGCATTTCTGGACACTCCGTCGATCCCGTTCACGACGCTATGGACCGCGTTCATCCCTTCCTGTCCCGCGCTCATCGCCTCGTTGACCTGACGCGCGATATCCGTGCCTTTTTCCGCCGTGGCCTGAGCGCCTGCCGCGACTTCCTCAACTGACGCGTTAACCTCTTCACCGGTGGAGGCGAGCACGTTCAAGTTCATTCCCATATCATCTATATTCGCGCGGAAATCCTCGACCGACGAGTTGGTCTCTTCGGCCAGGGCGGAGAAATCCCGGGCGGTTTGGGTAATGTGATTGCTCGCGTCCTTGACGGCGCCGATTATCGACCTGAGATTGACGGCCATATCCTGAAGCCCTCTGCCCATTGACGCGAGTTCATCCCTGCCAACAGTCGGGAAAGAACTGACGAGGTCTCCCTCTGAAAATAGCTTGACGCTTTTTTGTATTTTATTTATCGAGCCCGTTATGAGGCGCGCGATAAACGCTCCGATGGCGATGCCCGCAAAAATCGCCGTGAGTGAGGTCGTGACTATTTTGACCGCCCCGTACCCCGCCATTCTTTGGGCTTCCGCGTTGGCTTCCTCGCTGTATTTTGCGAGTATTGTCACAAATTTTTCAAAGGTTTCGACATAAGCGTTTTCGGCTACGCCTACGTCTCCGGTGTTTCTGAGGCGCGCGTCAAGCTCGCTCGCGCCCCCGCTTTTTTTGAACGCCGCTATCGCTTCGTTCCGTTTGTCCGACGCGGCTTCCCGTTTCGTTTTCAGCTCTTCCAGGAGGTTTCTTTCCTCCGTCGTCAGATTCATGTTCTCGTATTTTGAGATTATTGCGGATATTTTTACGCGGTTTCCATCGATACGGCGTTCGTAATCATCGGCCATGGCGCTGTTTTCGGCTGATATCAGGCTCAGCAGCAGGCGTCTGTTCTCTATGGCCAGCGATTGCGCCCCAGTCATCGCGATCGCGGGCGCCGCGTTATTCACGAACATATCCTCCATGCTGGCGGCGATCATCTTGCTCGTTCTGTATCCTGAAAGGGCAACCGCCACTATGAGAGCTACCATCACGAATACGAGAAACAGAATTTTGAGCATCGTGCGAAGGTTCTTGAACCATTGCATAATCAATTCCTCCTTGTTGGGCGCGCTTCCGGCGCGGAAGCTATGATATGCCTGGCGAAGGGGCCGTGTGTCGCGGAGGCGAAAAGAGGGTTTGACCAACGAAGTCCGAGGAGCCATGGCTGTGCGTTTTCGTTGCGGACGCCCTTCTGTCAGGCTTCCATATTCTGAGGAGCATTATTGTGTCTAAGAAGGCTGATTTATTGTCAGAGGTCTGAAGGATAACGATTAAAACCTCGATGGTCTCCGTATTGGCAAATGGCGCGACGTCGTTTCAGCGATTTAATCAGCGCTTCTCTGGCTGCAATTATAACAGAGATTTTATGCTCTGTCTAATGTTTTGCAGCTATATATCTGTAATACGTTAAATAAATGCCGGTAAAATCAAAAAAAGCTGTTTTAACGTTTGCGAGCGCCTGGGTTAATGATTGAATCAGCGGCGCCCGTGGTATACTGTCTCGTAAGGATAAGATCGGAGAAGGACGGAATGCGAAAATACAGCGTTACAATCGCGCGGGAGTACGGCTCCGGCGGAAGAATTATAGGCAGGAGACTCGCGGAGGAACTTGGAATCGCCTTTTACGACAGAGAGCTTATCGCGGCGGCGGCAAGAGAGACCGGCCTCGCGGAGGACTATGTTCAGGAAATAGAGCAGGGGAAAACCGCCGGTTTTCTCTATAGTTCGTATATTTTTATCGTCGGGCGGGAACTGCCCGTCCCGGAGCAGGTTTTCATCGCGCAATCCGGCGTGATAAGGGATATTGCGGAGAGGGAGTCCTGCGTTTTGATAGGAAGGTGCGCCGACTATGTGCTCAGAGACAGTAAAAACTGCGCCAGGATTTTTATCCACGCGCCTTTCGACTGGAGAGTCAGCTTCGCGAGGAGCGAGTATCGCGAAAGCGAAAAAAATCTGGAGGAATACGTCAGGAGGCAGGATAAAAACCGCGCGTCCTACTACGATTTTTTCACTCATAAAAAGTGGGGGAGGGCGCGGAATTACGATATCTGCATAGACAGCAGCATCGGCATTCCGGCGTCGGTCGCCGTGCTCAGAAAATTTGTCGAAGAATTTAAACTTGCCCGAGGAGACGATTGATGGAAAACACCGACGTTGCGCGCCCGGAAAACAAAATGGGCGTGACGCCCATTCACCCTCTGCTGTTGTCCCTTTCGATACCCATGATTATCTCCATGCTGGTGCAGGCGCTTTACAACGTCGTCGACAGCATTTTCGTCGCAAGGATCAGCGAAAACGCGCTGACGGCGGTTTCGCTCGCGTTCCCCCTTCAAGTGCTCATGATAGGCTTTGGAGTCGGGACGGGCGTGGGAGTAAACGCCTTTTTGTCGAAGAGCCTCGGCGAGAAAAATTTTGACAACGCCAACAGGTCGGCGGTAAACGGGATCTTTCTCGCCTGGGTGAGCTGCGCGGCGTTTACCGCCTTCGGTTTTTTGGGCGTGCCCGCTTATTTTCGCGCCCAGACGGATATTGCGGAAATAGTCCGGTATGGGGAGGATTATCTGTCCGTAGTCTGCGTTTTTTCCTTCGGCGTGTTCAATCAGGTAATGATGGAGCGGCTTCTGATATCGACCGGGAAGACGTTTTACGCCATGATCTCGCAGTCGTTAGGCGCGCTCGTCAACCTCGTCCTCGACCCGATCATGATATTCGGTCTCCTGGGGTTCCCAAGGATGGGCGTCGCTGGCGCCGCGCTCGCAACCGTCATCGGTCAGACCGCCGGAGCGTTTTGCGCTCTTTATTTCAACATCCGGAAGAATCGGGAGATCAGTCTATCGTTTCGGAAATTCAGGCCGGACGGCGGAGTTATAAAGCGGATTTACGCGGTGGGCTTTCCGTCGATTATGATGGGCTCGCTCGGCTCAGTCATGATCTACGCATTGAACGGCATATTGATCTCGTTCACGCCTACGGCGACCGCGGTTTTCGGAGTTTATTTCAAACTTCAGAGCTTTATCTTCATGCCGATATTCGGGCTGAATAACGGCATGGTTCCCATAATAGCCTACAATTATGGGGCGCGGAAGAAGGACAGGATAATAAAGACCATAAAGCTGAGCCTCGCGTACGCCTTTGGGATAATGCTGCTCGGGACGCTGGTCTTTCAGATATTTCCGAGGCAGCTTCTGATGCTGTTCAACGCCACGGACGAGATGCTTGCAATCGGAGTTCCGGCGCTGCGGGTCATAAGCTTTCACTTCGTGTTCGCCGGGTTCTGCATCGCGGCGCTGTCCATCTTCCAGGCACTTGGGGACGGGATGAAAAGCCTGCTGGTGGCCGGAACCAGACAGTTGGTCTTCCTTCTGCCGACAGCGTGGCTTCTGTCGCTCACCCGCGACGTGAACGCGATATGGTGGGCGTTTCCCGCCGCGGAGTTCGCGACGCTGGTGATGAGCGCTTTTTTCATCAGGCGAATTTACAACGAGAGGATAAAGCCTCTGCAGGCGCCCCGCGCCGTCTGAAACGACATTAAGGAGGGTTCATGAGATGCGCAATGCTTTAAGGCGAAGGCTTTTTGCGGTTCTGGCGTGTTCTTTTCTGGCGGTATGTCCCGGCGCGTCGGCGGACCCGGCGACAGTGCGGTCCGTCGATTTCTACCCCTCCGGGGCGAAGTTTGTCTTCCAGGTTAAATCGGGCGGCAGCTTCGATTTTGTCCTGCCGGGGGCGTTCAGCCTGGAGAGTTTGCGCTGTCTCACTAAGGAGCGGCTGACCTCTCTTGAAACCGAGGTTTCCTACGAGAAGGAGAAGGATCATCCGGAGCTTCTCGCTCTCGAACGGAAGATGGACGCGGCGTCGCGCGAGGTGAGCCTGTTCGCGGGCCGCCGGGCCGCGTTGAATCAGACCCTCGAGATGCTGCAATCCCCCTTCGCCCGGACGCAAGACGATGAGAAGGGCGGGATTTCCGCTAAAGAGCTGATCGAATATGCCGCCAGCGCGCAAAAACTTCGCCTCGATATCGAGACGGAGCTTGTCGACATCGGCATAGGCGAGGCGAAGGCGAAGAAGGTTCACGCCGAGGCGCGGGAAGAATACGAAGCGATGAGGGTCAGGCTCGAGACGAAAAAACCGCACAACCCCAGGGCGATTTTGAAGGTCGGCGGAACGACGTCCGCCCCCGCGACCCTGCTCTTCGAGGCGTACACCCCAGCCGCCGGCTGGAGAGCGGGGTACGAGATGGAGATGAACAGCGCGACTGGCGAGATCGACGCGAAGATGAACGCGGTCGCGTGGCAGGGCTCCGGCGTCGACGTCAACGGGCTGATCTCGTTTCACACGCGTCAGCCCTCCTTCGCCGTGACCCCGCCGGAGGTAAATCCTCTCACGGTCGGCCTGAGAATCGCGGAAAAAAATTTTTTGACAACGGCTTACAACGCTGTAAAGCCGCAGCAAGACTCTTTTGAGCCGCGGATAGGCGCTTTGGGGGACGCTCTCGAGGAAAGGGTTCCCGCCCCGGCGCCGCCTGAGACGATCTCGACCTTGACGAGCGTCTCGGTCAATGGACGGGGCAAGATAGGGGGCGACAGGAGCGAGGCGAGAATCTCGCTCGGCGAGTTCTCCATGAAGAGCGCTCCGGTCATTGTCTCCATCCCTGAGCAGAACAGAGAAGCGTGGATCATCGCCAGCATGGACGCCGTTCCGCAATCGCTGTTGCCGGGCGTCGCGGAGCTGGCCGTGGACGGCGCCGCCACCGGGCGGACGGCCGTCTCCGAGTCGATGGCCGGGATGACGCGGATGCCCTTCGGCATGGTCTCCCGGATCACGTCCAAAAAGACGCCGCTCGTAAGCAGGACGGGAAGCAACTGGACGGGAAAGGGATTGCTCGACGACGGCTACACTCTCGAAATCACGAGCGCAATGGAGAATGAACGGGAGGTGACGGTTCGGGATCGCATTCCGATACCGACGACGGATAAAATCGTTCTGGAGGTAAAGAAAATCGACCCGGCGCCCGACGAACGCGACAATGAGAACAGGCTCCTGTGGAGGATAAAGCTGAAGCCGGGCGAGACGAAAAAAATCACCGTCGAATATACGCTCCGTTTCCCGGGAGACGAGACGCTGGAATACCGTTAGACCTTGGGAAGCGCTGATTAAGTCACTTAAGCGACGTTTTGCTGTTTAAGGACACAAGCGCCGCAAGGGTTTAAATCTTCACCCTTTAGGCCCCTAACGATAAATCAGCCTTTCCCTTGGGGCGCCGCACCAAACCCCGGCAGGCCGGCAGGGAGCCCGCTCCCTGCACCCTTTTTTTATGACTATCCGTTTAGCTCAGGTAGAGGCTCAAGTTGCCCGCGTTGTCCCCGACGCACAGCGTTGAACGAACGAAGCGAATCGGGCGGCTTGAGCCTCCAGAACTATAACGTGTTACAAGCTGATAGCCATGTTTTTTACTTGCCTACGCAGAAGGTGGAGAAGATGGCGTCGAGCAGGTCCTCGGTCGCGTCCTCTCCCAACAGTCTCGCGATGATGTCCGCGGCCTCCGCGAGGAGGGCGCCGGCGGCGTCGACGGCGGCGGATCTTTTGAGCGCCTCTCCCGCGCAATCCATGCATTGCGAGGCCTCGTTCAGGGCCGCGGTCATCCTCTCTGTGGCGGTGAAGCCCTCCTCCAGCGACGAGTCGCCGACGGCGAGCGCGAAGATGGCGTCTTTGAGTTCCGCGACGCCCTCCCCCGTGAGGGCGGAGGTGTGGACGGCGCGCTCGAAGCGTCCGATCGACAGCGCCTCGCTCTCGTCCGCCGCCCCCGGCAGGTCGCTCTTGTTCAGAGCGAGCAGCGCCGGTTTCGCGACGCCCCCGGCCGCGCTCCTGTCGAAGCCGGTGAGGCGCTGCGACGAGTCGACGACGACGACGCAGACGTCGGCGCCCTCCATCGCCTTGAGCGACCTCGCTATTCCCAGCTCCTCCACCTCGTCCCCGGGCTGCCTGATGCCGGCCGTGTCCACGAACTCCATGGCGAGGCCGCGCCAGACCGCGAAAGCGCTCACGGTGTCGCGGGTGGTTCCGGGCACGTCGGTCACTATCGCGCGCTCCTCGCCGACGAGTGCGTTTAAAAGGGCGGATTTGCCGACGTTCGGCCGTCCGATTATGGCGACTTTGAGGCCCGCCGAGAGCATCACGCCCACCCGGCAGCGTTCGGCCAGATCGCGGGTCCTCCCGGCGATGGCCGCCACACCCTCCGCTATTTCGTCCGTTTCCTGTCCGTCGACCTCCTCAGGATAGTCGAGACGCACCTCCAGCGACGCCCGAAAGGCTGTGAGAGCGTCCATGAGCGCCCTTATCTCCGCTGAAAGCCGCCCCTGAAGCGTTCTGCCGGATGACGCGAGCGCGGCGTCGCTCTTCGAGCGTATTACGCTCAGGACGGCCTCGGCCTGGGCCAGGTCGATGCGCCCCGACAGGAACGCCCGCTTCGTGAACTCGCCCGGTTCCGCGAGCCTAGCGCCCGCGCCGAGGAAGAGCTCCAGACAGCGCTGAACGGCCGTTATCCCCCCATGACAGTGGATCTCGACGGACTCCTCCCCGGTGTAGCTCTTCCCGGCCTCGAAGCGGACCGCGAGAACCTGATCGACGACTCTGCCGGGGCGCTCCTCTATCAGCCCCAGTGCCATATAACGGGGCGGGACCGACGCGAGAGGACGCCTTCCCCTGAAGAATCCGTCCGCAATCCCCGCCGATCCGGCGCCGGAGAGGCGCAGGACAGCGATTGCCGACTCGCCCCACGCCGTCGCTATCGCCGCAATGACGTCGCCGCCGTTCATTTATGTATGGAATGCCTCAACAGGCGGGATGGAGTCTCACGCGCCGGACTCGGCGAGCTCCACTCCCGAGGCCGCGATCCTGTCGAAGGACGCTTTGGGATCGAAGCCCGATACCGGCGAGGAGCAGTCTTTGAGCAGCCGGAGAAGAGGTCTTTTGTCGCCGAGACGCCTCGTGAAAGAGAGTATCGAGGCCTCCACGCAGTGGCTCAGCGCCTCGCCGGTGAAGGTTACGGACTCGCAATCCGCCAGGCGCGCGAAGAGGACTTCGTTGAACGCCGTCTCCGGCCATGACGCGTCAAGACCCTCGAATATCGAAAACTGATCGGTGAATGGGTTTTCGCCCTTGAAGACATAACGCGCCGCCCGACCGGTCCTCTCCCTCCAGACTCGGAGGCTGTCGCGCAGCCCGTCCGCGATCTGATGCCCCCATGTCGAGACGACGCAGTGTTCGGGCCACACCGTGACCGCATCGACGCCGGCTTTTTTCATCGCGGCGAACGTCCGCTCCGCTTGTTTTTCGTTGGAGGCGGACGCGACGCGCCACCTCCCGGACGCGAAGCCGCCGGACGATATCTGAGTGAACGGCGCGGGGCGGTTTCCGTCCCCGTCCGTCCAGAACGCCGGGTGGAAGATGGCGGCGATGTCGTGCGAGTCGAGCGAGATGAATATATCGGTGTACTCGCCGCCGCTGTTCGCTATGTGCGCGGAGAGGCGCCGGACGTCGGCCGCCGCGCCTTCGACATAGAGGCTTCCCCTCTGGTCGCAGAAGTCATTTTGCGGGTCGATGATGACGAGCGCGCGTTTGGACGCGTTCTGCACGGTAATCCTCCTTTAGTACGCTTTCGCGAATATCGCTCTGCGCGCGCCTTCCCTTCCGGTGTAGACGCACTTGCCCCTGCTCTCGTCATCGGCGGGCATACAGCGGATCGTAGCGCCTCCCGTGACGTCCTTGATTTCCTTCTCGTCATCCGCTGAACCGTCAAAATACGCCCTGGCGAAGCCGCCCTTCGAGTCGCCCTTGAAAAACTCCTTCAGCCCGTCCATGCTCGATATGTCGTGCGTGTTCTCCTCGCGGAAGGCGAGTGCTTTCTGATAGAGTTCCGCCTGAATCTCGTCGAGCAGCGCTTTTATCCTCGCCGGCGCCTCCGCCAGGGATACCTGTTCCTTTTTCGCGTTGTCCCGGCGCGTTATCGTCACTTTGTCCTCCGCGAACTCCCTCTCTCCGAGTTCGACCCTGATAGGCACGCCTCTTTGCAGATGATAGAAAAACCTGTCGCCTGGGCGTATGTGATATTGCCTGTCGACGGTCGTAAAGAAACCGCCCAGCGTGGAGTTCAGTTCGCCCGAGAGTTTTTTCGCCGCCGGTTCGAGGTCGCGTTCGAGCCTGTCCTGGTCGCTCGATATCGGGATTATCGCGGTTTTAACCGGCGCCACCTTCGGCGGCAGCACCAGCCCGTCGTTGTCCGAGTGGGTCATTATAATCGCCCCTATGAGGCGCGTGGAGACGCCCCAACTCGTGGTCCACGCGAAGTCCATGTTGCCGTTTCTGTCCTGGAAGGATATCTCGAACGCCTTTGCGAAGTTCTGGCCGAGGAAGTGGCTGGTCCCCGCCTGCAGAGCCTTTCTGTCGCTCATCATCGCTTCGCAGGAGAACGTGTTGTCCGCGCCCGGAAAGCGCTCGTTCATGGACTTCTCTCCGTGGATGACCGGCAGGGCCAGGTGCTCCTCCATTATCCTTCTGTAAACGTCGAGCATCAGCATCGTCTCCGAAAAAGCCTCGTCCCTCGTGGCGTGGGCCGTGTGCCCCTCCTGCCAGAGGAACTCCGACGTGCGGAGGAAGAGCCGGGGGCGCTTCTCCCAGCGCATGACGTTGCACCACTGATTTATCAGTATCGGCAGGTCCCTCCACGAGTGTACCCATTGGCTGTACATGTGCCCTATTATTGTCTCCGACGTGGGGCGGATCACATACGGCTCCTCCAGTTGAGCGCCTCCGGCGTGGGTCACGACGGCGCACTCCGGCGCGAAGCCCTCTACGTGCTTCGCCTCTTTCTCCATAAACGAGTTCGGGATCAAAAGCGGAAAGTACGCGTTGACGTGCCCGGTCTCCTTAAAAGCGTGATCGAAAGCCGACTGAATGTTCTCCCATATCCCATACCCGGTCGGGCGAACGACCATGCATCCCCTCACCGGCGCGTTGTCCGCCAACTCCGCCGCCTTTATGACGTCCTGGTACCACTGAGAGTAGTTATTCTCCTTCGGCGTTATGTTCTTAGCCATCGTGAATCCCCCGTTTATCGGAAATATTTTTTATGAGAGACTGATTTATTGTCAGACGTAGGATAGTCTATATTATTTTTAGAAAACCCACAACCTGTTTAGAAAACCCGTGAGCCACAGGTACGACACGCCCATGTAAGCGAGATCGAAAAAGGCGAGGGAACCACTGATTTAATAACCTTTAGTTACTAATGAGTAGATTTGTCCGCCCTCTTTGCAGTTGCCGCAAAAATACTCCTCAACGTAGCTCTGCTACGCCTGCGGGCCTTTTTGCAACAACTGCTGCGAGAAGCGAACAAATCTACTGCATTTCACTCAAAGAACACTAAATCAGTAATTCCTTAGAGTTGAAGTCTGGAAAAAAAGAGGCGGTCAGCTAGGCAGAGCGTGACCGCCATGTTAAGGATGATGCTTAAAACAGTGGTTTTTACTTGTAAGAAGGATAATGCGTGTGAGAGTGTTATGACATCAGTAAAATTACGTAGTTTTATCTGTAAGGCGGCGGCGCTGGAAAATAAAAGCGTTTACGTGACGAGATCGCTTTCAGCGGAGCTGAGAGCCGCGGCGATCCTTGTGCAGAACAGGGCGTTTGCGCCCATCATATACTGTAAGATTCGGACAATCAGAAGAGCCGTACAACACCTCACTGTACGACCCTTGTATCTGGCGGATAAATCCGCAGATTATCCTGCAGGTATTGGTTTCCCACGCCGGCGAACGACTGTGTTGTACAGACTATATTGTGTACCTCGAAAAATGAATATTACGTACAATCAATAAATCAGTGGTTCCTTAGAGGTCATAAAGGTTGAAAAGCCCCTGAGTGCCATTTTCGGCGCCGCCCTCGTCCGCAAGCTTCTCATATTGGCTGAGCGCGGTTTTCAACCCTCGCAAGTCCATGCCCAACCTGTCGGAGGACTCTCTTGCAAGGATCATGTCCTTGATGAAGTGCTTTACGAAGAATCCGGGGGCGTAATCGCCCTTTAGAATGCGCGGTCCATAGTTCGAGAGGCTCCAACTCCCAGCTGCGCCGCCCGATATGCAGTCGAGCAGTTTTTGAGGGTCTAATCCGGCTTTTTCCGCGTAAGCCAGCCCTTCGCAGACACCCAGCATCGTCCCGGCTATGAAGACCTGATTGACCAGCTTCGCGAGCTGCCCGCTTCCCGCCGGCCCGAAGCGGACTATATTCTTGCCCATTACCTGAAACAGAGGAAAGGCGCGCTCGAAATCCGCCTCGTCGCCGCCGGCCAATATCGAGAGCGTTGCCTCACGCGCCCCTTTGTCCCCTCCTGTCACAGGAGCGTCGCACGCGCCAAGGCCCTTCGCGCGGGCGGCCTCGTAAATACGGGACGCGAGTTTCGGGTCCGAGGTCGTCATGTCTATCAGAAGCGATCCGGCTCTCGCGCTTTCTACCAAGCCGCCGGGCGCAAGATAAACCTCCTCGACATCCTTCGGAAAACCCACGATCGTGATAATAACGCCGCTGCGCGAGGCGACCTCCCCCGGTGAACCGAGGCGCTTCGCGCCCTTCTGGACGAGCGCTTCACACTTCTCGGGAGTCCTGTTGTAAATGTTGAGCTCATATCCCGCGTCGATCAAATGCCCAGCCATCGAACTCCCCATGACGCCGGTTCCTATAAATCCAACCGTCGGCTTTGCCGAATCGTCGTTCAAAGAATTCATCATCTCTCCTCCTCTGGTAATCCACCTTGCCCATTCCTATCTTCGGGACGACTCCACTTTGATTATCTTTTGCGGCGACGGCTGACTCCGAAAGTTTCATCACCAGTCCGTTGGTCGTAGGCTCCGGCTCCGGGAACAGCACTATGAACGAACTCCCCTTCCAGTTTATTGTCAGATGTAGGATACGTCTATATTATTTTTAGAAAAACCACAACCTGTAGTGCGAGGGTTGCGTTAAAATCCGCGCCTTGCGCCGCCGATTGAGTTATTGACAAATACCAAAAAAATTCTATAATCAAACAACAGTTAATTCCTATATGTTTGATATGAAATATTTTGAGGCGATGAAGGTGGCGAGAAAATGACAAGGGACCTGGCAGACCTGCATAAAAAACTTTCGGACGCCGTCGTCAACATGGAGGAAGAGGAGACCGCGGCTCTTTCTGAGGAGGTAGTATCGAACGGATATGACGCCTATGAGGCGATAGACATGGGGCTCGCTTCGGGTATGGAACGCGCGGGTGTTCTGTTCGAGGAAGAGGAATACTTTATTCCAGAGCTGCTCATGTGCTCGGACGCGATGTATGCGGGGCTCGATGTTTTGAGGCCGCACCTTCCTCGGGACAACTCCGCCGGACGCCTCAAGATGGTGATAGGCGTTGTCGAAGGCGATACTCACGACATCGGAAAGAATCTCGTGAAGATAATGTTCGAGTCCGCTGGATTCGAGGTCATAGACCTCGGAAGGGACATCCCGCCGGAGGTTTTCGTGGAAAAAGCGATTGAGCACGAAGTCGACCTCATCGGCCTTTCCACTCTCATGACGACCACCATGAAGGGCATGGGCAGAGTAGTGGAACTTTTAAAGGTTCGCGGCGCGAGAGAACGCTGCAAGGTGATGGTGGGCGGAGGTCCCATATCCCAGTCCTTTGCTGACAGAATCGGCGCCGACGGTTACGCGTGCAACGCGGCGGAGGCTGTTCGCTTGGCGAAAGAGCTTTGTGTGAAAAGCCCGGTTGAGGAAAAAAGATGACTGACCGGCGTGACCGAATGACTCCGATCGAGCGCGGCGCGGCATACGCCAGGGGCGCTGAAATAGACCGTTTGCCATGCGTTCCTATCGTCGGGAACACGGCGGCGCGCGTCATTGGCGTGAAGGTGTCGGAGTTTCGCGGTAACGGCCCTCTTATCGCGAAAGCGCAAATAGCGGCTTACAGGAAGTTTGGATACGACAATATAAGGATATTCACGGATCTCTACACTCAGGCGGAGGCCATGGGCGCGACGGTCTTTTATCCGGAGGACGAGACCGCGTACCTGCAAAAACCGGCCATAAGCGATGAGAGAGATATTCACAGGCTCAAGCCGGCAGATCCGAAGAGCGACGGAAATCTGCCGCAATTCCTGGAGGCCATGAAGATCACGTTTGAGGAGGTAGGGGGAGAGGTCCCGGTTACGGGCGCACTGACCGGTCCTTTTACCAACGCTTCGTTCCTGATCGGCGCGGAAAGACTCGCCCGGCTGACGATTCAAAATCCCGCGGCTGTTCACGCGCTGTGCGAACTCTCTCTGGAGAGCAATCTCCGTTACGCCGAGGCGATTTTAGATATTGGCTGCGCGCCGAGCCTGACAGACCCCATGTCGTCGGGGACGGTCATCAGCCGCAATAATTTCGAAGCGTTTTCGCTGCCATACCTTAAGCGCCTGATCTCGTATATTCATGGCAGGGGGAAGTTTGTGACGCTCCATATCTGCGGGAAGACCGGCAAGATTTGGGATCTTATGGCGGACGCTGGAGCGGACTGCCTGAGCATCGATAACGAGGCGTCGCTCGCCGACGCGAAACAGAGCGTCGGCCGTAGGGTGAGGCTGATGGGCAACGTTCGCCCCTCTGAAATTATGCTGGAGGGCTCGACGGAGGATGTCGCCCGGGCCGTGAGGGAATGCGTGAAGCAGGCGCACGATTCGCCGAAAGGTTTTGTCGTAGCTTCCGGATGCAGCCTGCCCACTGAAACTCCGTTCGAGAACATACGCGCGATGCTGGACTCGGTTCGAGAGATAGGGTACCCCGTTAACATTGGGCAGCTGTTTGCCGCATAGGAGGCGAACCGATGAGTGAAGACTCAATCAGCCCAAGCGAACGTCTCGCGAGGGTATTGGCTAAGAAAAGCGTTGACAGGCCGCCTGTCATCTGTCCGGGGGGTATGATGAACGCCGCTATTGTGGACGTCATGGACGCCGGGGGGTTCACGCTCCCCGAAGGTCATCACGATGAGGTTCTCATGAGCGGGCTTGCGGAGGATGTCAGCCGTTACACCGGTTTTGAAAATTTCGGCATACCCTTTTGCATGACGGTAGAGGCAGAGGCGCTCGGCAGCGACGTGGATTTCGGCTCGCTCGAATGCGAGCCCAAGATAGCCTCTGAGGCCTTTACCGACGCGTCTTCCGTCAAGTTCAGGGATGTCGGTAGGATGCTCGAGTTTCCGCGCGTCGAAGCAGTGATACAGGCGAGCGCCAGGATTTCGAAAAAACATCCCGACGTCCCCCTGATTGGAAATCTGACCGGTCCCGTGAGCGCGTCCGCGTCCATCGTCGATCCCATGAGTTTCCTGAAGGGGCTGCGAAAGGACAAGGCGGGATCGCACAGGCTCATGGACTATGTCACGAACTTCCTCATAGCCTACGCGAAGCTGATGATCGACAACGGCGCTTCCGTGATTTCGATAGGCGACCCTACGGCCACGGGCGAAATACTCGGGCCGAAGATGTTCGAGGAGTACGCCGTGACCTATATAAACCGGCTCGTCGAAAGCGTGAACGAGGCCGGAGTTCCCGTCATCGTCCATATCTGCGGAAATATGAACGCAGTCAGGCGCTTGATACCGGCTATACGCTCTCAGGCCATATCTACGGACGCAATGGTGAACCTGGCGCTGTTAAAAGAAGAGTATCCATGGCTGGTCACAATGGGGAACCTGAGCACCTATCTGCTCGAATTCGGAAATACGAAGGCTGTTTCAGAGCAGACGGAGCGGCTCGTTCGCAATGGAATTAACATAATATCGCCGGCCTGCGGGCTCAGCACATCCTCTTCGCTGGCGAATATCCGCGCGCTCACCGATACGGTGAAGGAACTGTGAGCCTCCGGGGGTTCGCTTAAAACATACGCGCGATGCCTAACGTCACCTTTATCGGCAAGAGCACAATCGATGTTTCTCGCGGAATCACCGTACTGCAGGCCGCGCGCGCTGCCGGCCTCGCTGTCGAGTCGCCGTGCAACGGGGTTGGGCAGTGCGGCAAATGCCGCGGGAGGGTATCCGGGAACTCGCTTGAAAACGTCAAAAGCCCTCCTAACGCGGCTCTGTCCGACGAACAGCGGGCCGATGGCTGGGTATTGACGTGCGAAGCTTCGATTATAGGCGATATCGAGGTGTTTCTGCCGGATGGCGAGCGCGAGGGCACTTTGAAAATCCTGGAAAAGGGCCTTGGGTTTGAAGCCAAACTGAACCCCGGAGTAAGAAAGGAATATGACGCTTCCCGCGACGTTACCCTGGTTTTTGGGCATCGCTCTCCGGATTCGCGCGCCTCTGCCCCTTCCGCTGTCGGGCCGGAAGCGTTGCTTTGTGAGGAAGCCGGGGATACCTCGCGTCTCGCTTACGGCCTTTCGCTCGATATCGGGACGACAACCCTCGCGCTCTCGCTGGTCGACCTGAACACGGGCAGCGAGCTCGACTCGGTTTCAGCGATGAACCCGCAGGCCGTTTACGCGCAGGACGTGCTTTCGCGGATCAAATTCGCGTCCGAACCCGAAGGGCTGGAAACCCTGCGCGGCGCTCTGATGGAAGGGCTTGGCGGCATGATATCTCAGATAACGGACAGGTGTGAGGTCCCGAAGGAACATATTTACGAGATAGTGTGCAGCGGCAATACCTGCATGCTGCATCTGGCCGTCGGCGTAAATCCGGAGTCGCTCGGCAGATATCCGTACACGCCGCTGATAGAAGGGGCAAAGCTCCTCAGGGCGCCTGAACTGGGAATCGCCGGGGTCGCCGAATGCGCGCTGGCTTATCTGCCGCCCGGAATATCGGCCTACGTCGGCGCCGATATAACGTCCGGCATTCTGGCTGCCTTGCTTTTTGAAAGGAAGGGCGTTACTCTCTTCATGGACATCGGCACGAACGGAGAGATGGTCGTCGCGTCGGATGGTCGTCTGCGCGCGGTCTCCACAGCGGCGGGCCCGGCTTTCGAGGGAATGAACATCACTATGGGGATGCGCGCGGAAAAAGGCGCTGTAGAAAGGTTTGAAATCGCTGACGGAAGGATTTCACTCGACACGATCGGCGGGGCGGCGCCGGTCGGCGTCTGCGGAAGCGGTCTGATCGACATTGTAGGAGAGCTGGCGTCGAACGGCGTGTTGGGGTCGAACGGCAGGTTCGTCAACTCCGACTCCGGGAAGCCGCCTCGCTTTCTGACCGACCGGATAACGGAATACAACGGCAAACCGGCGTTCCGCGTGAGCGGAGACGTGATACTCGCCCAGAAGGACGTCCGCCAGGTTCAGCTCGCGAAGGGCGCGTTGCGGGCAGGCCTCGAATATCTGCTCCGCGCGATAGATATGACGCCTTCAGATGTCGATGAGGTGTTGATAGCGGGTTCGTTCGGCTATCATCTTCGCGCTGA